>CAYOTF010000133.1:0-7813 GCA_964406805.1 uncultured Zetaproteobacteria bacterium
ACCTGCGACATATGGATTAACAGTCCACCGTTCTACCAACTGAACTATCGGGGAAAATTGGAGCGCGAACCGTACGGAGCAGTGATAGGGCTGTCAACACGAATTACGCCAGCATCATACGAAGCAGGAGAATATAACTTCAGCCATTGATAATTATAAAAAGGACAGTTGCGCAGAACAGCTTTAATTGCCAATATGCATGCAGACTTAAACGCGATGATAACAAGCGTCATTTCATCATAATCGCAAAAGAACGGCAAACAAAGGAGGGCTCTTTGAGCGTTGGTGCAATCTGGAAATCGGACTGGTTCGTTGGCACCATGCTTACACTGCTCTTCGCGACTGCATTTCAATTGCAATTCACCGCCACTTCCAGCCTGGAAAACATGCTTTATGACAAACAGATTTCCCAAGCCACTCAGCCGATTGATCATCGCATCATCATTCTCAACATGGATCAGGCCTCACTCCGTCAAAGCGGCCTTAGTCTGCAACTCGCCACAGCCTTCGCCATCAATACCTTAACTGAGGCTAAAGCTCAGCTAATCGGTATCCATAGCATCTTCAACAAAGCAGAGCCTGCAAACAACGCCCTCCTAACCCGTGCTATACGCCATTCGGGCAACACATTATTAGCCATGCGTTTCAACGTTGATGACGACAGCAGCCCAAGCGCCGCCATCGTACCGAACTACCTCAAAGCCATAACACTGAAACACGTGCACCCTGCCACCGTTTCAAACCCTGCCATCACAGCGAGCCTTGCAAACATAGCGTACAAATCACTCACTCTCAGTGCCGCCGGTAGCGGACACATCAACAGCATCAAGGATAGCGATGGCATAGTGCGCTCTGAAACCATGGCTATTGCGTATGGCGGTTATTATTTCCCTGCTCTGACACTCATATTGGCCGCGCAGAGCTTAAACATCAGCCTCGATGACATTCGTATCAATGCCGGCGAATACATTGAACTCGGGGCATTAAACATCGATATCGATGCACAAATGCGTATCCACCCCATGTTTTCACAGCCAACGGATCAAGCCAATCAAACGAATCAAATGAATCAAACAGACCCGGCTTCGTTTCCAACCTACACCTTCAATCAACTGTTTGAAGGCCAGCTTGCTAACACTCTCTTTACCGACAAAATTGTCCTGATGGGTGATGTCAGTCACCGCCCTGACCGCGTGTTATCAACACCCGGCAACACAACCTTGTCACGCGTCGAATACAGCGCCCATGTATTGCAAAGCATTCTCCATCAGCAGCTGATTCAGCGACCCGTCTGGACACGGGCAATCGAACTGACTCTGCTGCTTATCATAGGTATCTATCTCATATTCGTATTGCCCCGCCTCAGCAGCCGCAGTGCAATCATTGTCTCCAGCCTGTTATTCATCACCCTCATCAGCTCTGATTTTATCCTATTGCATTATTACGCCCTATGGCTGCAAACCATCAATGCAGGATTATTGCTGCTCATCGGCCACGCGCTATTCATCTCCAGGAACACATTTTTCATGACTGCGTCAGACAAACCCAAAAGCAATGTTCATGAAACCAATAAAATGCTGGGGATTTCATTTCAAAATCAAGGCATGCTGGATCAAGCATTTGAAAAATTCACGACCTGCCCCGTTGATGACGACATGCTGAAAGTGTTTGACAGCTTGGCACAAGCCTTTGAACGAAAAAAACAATTCCAACACGCCGCCAAGGTGTATGAATACATTGCCAGCCACGATCCTTTCTACAAAGACATTCAAACACGCATCATCATGGCTAAAAGTTCCGAACAGGCTTCCATTCACGACGATGCCAATGCAAGCTTATCCAATCAACTGATCAGTGGCGAACACTCACCAACATTAGGTCGCTACGAAATCATCAGCGAACTGGGCAAGGGAGCCATGGGCACGGTTTATCTGGGCAAAGATCCAAAAATAAACCGTCAGGTTGCCATCAAGACCATGGCATTGTCACAAGAATTTAAACCCGAAGAACTGGAAGAAGTCAAAACCAAGTTTTTCCATGAAGCTGAAATCGCAGGCATGCTTAACCACCCCAACATTGTCACCATTTTCGATGCTGGAGATGAGCAAGATCTGGCTTATATCGCCATGGAATTCCTCGATGGCATTGATCTATCCCCCTACACAAAAAAAGACAAACTGCTGCCCCTGAGCACCACCTTAAAGATTGTCGGGAAAGTCGCCGAAGCGCTTCAATATGCCCATGATCACGGGGTCATTCATCGCGACATCAAGCCGGCCAACATCATGATACTCAAAAATAAATCCGTAAAAGTTACCGACTTCGGCATCGCCCATATTATTGAGTCCAGCAAAACAAAAGCCGGTGTCGTGCTTGGCACCCCTTCGTACATGTCACCGGAACAACTCTCCGGCAAAAAACTCGATGGCCGCTCCGATCTATTCTCACTCGGCGTGATGCTCTATGAACTGGCCTGCGGCACACGCCCGTTCCGAGCCGAATCGATTGCCAAGTTGATGTATAAAATTGCCAAGCAACCGCATGCCGATGTGCGTGAACATAAGCCCGCCATAAACGACACGACCTGCTTGTTAATTAATGACTTATTAGCCAAAAAAGCCGATCAGCGCATCAAAACAGCCAGCGATGTACAAGCCAGAGTTGCGCTCTGCCTGCAAGATTTAAACAACAGCGGAGAAAGCCAGTGACTACAATAGATATGTTTGCCATCACCGATGTAGGTATCCGCCGCCAGCACAACGAAGACTGCGTACACATCTCGCCCCGACACGGCATTGCGGTACTCGCCGATGGCATGGGAGGCTACAATGCGGGTGAAGTTGCCAGCGCCATGGCCGTTGAAATCATATCGACATCGCTATGCGATAAAATTCTCGATATCCCTCAGGCTGAAATCGATATCAATACCGGCTTCACTGGCGAGTCTGTACTCCTGCGCCAGGCCATCAAAGCCTCCAACGATGCCATTTACACGACTGCTAAAAACAAACCCGAATGCGCCGGCATGGGCACAACCGTTCTAGCAGCAGCTTTCTACGGCAACCATATCACCGCCGCCCATGTCGGTGATTCGCGCATGTACCGACTGCGCGAGCACAAGCTCACTCATGTTACTGAAGATCATTCGTTAATCCACGAACAAGTCCGCCGTGGCTTAGTGACCGCCAATGATGCCCGCCACTCCAGCATTAAAAACCTTGTCACCCGCGCGCTCGGTGTCGATCCCAAGGTCGAAGCGGATCTGGTTGAAGATATGGTACAGGCCGGAGACTTGTATCTGATGAGCTCCGATGGACTAACCGATGTCGTTTCCGATGAAGCCATTCATCACTGCTTAAGTCGCTGCAACCATGAGCTAAAAAGAACGGCCACAGAACTGGTTCAAATGGCCAACGATGGTGGTGGGCCGGACAATATCTCAATCATCCTGATTCAAGTGAAAAGCGATTCGAATTCCAAATCCAAAACAGGCTTCTTTTCACGTTTATTCAAGCGATAAAAGGCGCTTTTCAACCTACCCGGTCAGTATCAGACTCATTATCGTTGGAGCTTGGGCTCTTGTGATCGTCCTCATCACAAATAATCTCGCAGGCATGATAGGCACTGATGCTCGATAATGTTGAAACGGTATAGGGTACTATCATGGTCAGCATGCTCTTCATCCATGCCAGCGCATCCATTTCACCGGCCAGAATAACATCGCCATGATTGATCATCACCAATACCGGGCCAACAATCAACGCAAAACGAGCCGCTGTACGCACAACTTCTGGCCGTAAAGCCGTGCGAATATGTCGTTTCATAAGCGATTGGCTTGCATCATACGCATCGGCCTTGGTCGAATTCAAGCAAACGTCATTACAAAGCAATCCATCGATCAATCAAAAAAATGATCAGCACGGTGTTGTGCATCATCCATCGCCTGCTGCACACGTTCCACAGCTGTATCGACATCTTCATCTCCGGAAATACGCACTGCATCACCAATTACAAATACGCCACGTGAGAAGGGTTTGGGGATATAAAACCTATCCCATGAATTAATGCGCCAATGGCCTTTAGTGGCATAACACACTGGCACAATCGGCAGGTCTGCTTTCATGGCCAACTGCACTGTGCCCTTCTGCACCACTTCACGTGGCCCTTTCGGCCCATCCGGTGTGATGCCCAAATGCCTGTTTTCATTCTTCACTGCTCTGAGCATTTTGAGCATGGCTCGTGCACCACCACGCGTACTCGAACCACGCACCGTTTCGATGCCGAGCAAATGCATACTGTCGGCAATAAAACCACCATCGCGATGTGATGAAATCAACATATAACCATGCCATCGTCCAGCTCTGGAAAAACGGGGAATCAGTAACAAGCGGGCATGCCAAAAGGCATAAAGGTTACGCTGTGCATCATTGGGTCGATACGGCGCACCGATGGTCTGCCAACGAATACTATGCTCCAGAAACAGAATAATGATTTTTATCAGGCGTGGAACCAGCCAGACAATCAAACGCTCTTTCAACTTATGCAGGCTCGCCTTGAGCGGGTGTTATGTCATCAGGTTCGGTTTTGTGTGACTCAGTTTTATGGGACTCGCTTTTATGGGATTCAAACTGCAAATGATAAAGCTCCGCATACAAACCACCCTCAGCCAGCAACTCCTCATGTTTACCCTGCTGCACCACACGCCCGTCATCGAGCACAACAATCTGATTGGCATGGCGAATGGTCGATAAACGATGCGCAATCACAATCACCGTGCGCCCGTTCATCAAACGATCAATGGCCTGCTGCACCAAGCGTTCGGATTCGGTATCCAACGCACTGGTTGCTTCATCCAGAATCAGAATCGGCGCATCTTTCAACAACGCTCTGGCCATCGAAATACGCTGACGCTGGCCACCGGAAAGGATTACACCGCGCTCGCCCACCACTGTATCATAACCCTGCGGCAGTTTTTCAATAAACTCATGGGCATTGGCGGCTCTGGCCACCGCTTCGACCTTGGCCAGATCAATATCCTCATGGCCATAGGCGATATTGCTCAAAATCGTATCATTAAATAAAATGATTTCCTGCGTTACCAAGGCAATCTGCTGGCGCAAGGATGCCTGCGTGAGATCACGCACATCCACACCATCGATGAGTACAGCACCAGCGCTAACATCCATAAAACGCGGCACCAGATTCACCAGCGATGTTTTACCCGCCCCGCTACGCCCAACCAGCGCCACGACCTGACCTGCTTGCACAGTGAAATCAATGTCATTCAATACAGCTTTATCAGTCCCCGAATACTGCAAACTTAAATGCTCAAACGTGATGGCTGTGGAAAAAGGTACTAGTGTTTGTGCCTCTGGTTTATCTTCTACTTCTACTGCCTCATCGAGCACTTCAAAGATGCGTTCTCCAGCAGCCAAGCCCTGCTGAATCTCATTGTTCGCCCGCGATAAACGTTTGACCGGCTCGTACAACATAATCACCGCAGCAAGGAACGACACCAGTGTACCTGCGGTTGTTTCACCGGAAGCCACCCGCATACCACCATACAACAAGACACCGGCAATACCAAAACCAGCCAGCAGTTCCATGATTGGAAATGAGAGTGCATTGACTCGAAAAATCTCCAACTGATGCGACATAAAATCACCGGTAAACTTGCGGAAGCGACCACGCTCATAATCTTCCATGCCAAACGCTTTGACGACCCGAATACCGCCCACTGTTTCTTCCAGCAAACTGGTTAAATCACCCATCGCCGCCTGCCCATCGAGCGTGGCATGGCGCATTTTACGGCCAAAACGGGCAATCGGATAAATCACCGCTGGAAACACCAGCGTCGCAATCAAAGCCAACATCCAGTCCTGCACAAACACCACACCGAGCAAAAATACAATCGAGATCGCATCACGCATCAAGGCCGTCACCGCAGTGCTCACAGCCGCCTGCACCAACGCCACATCATACGAAAGTCGAGCCAGCAACTCACCTGTTTTACGGTGCGCAAAAAAGGCCAGTGATTGCGATGTTAAACGCTGGTACAATAAATTACGCAGATCAAAAATAACCTTCTGACCAATAAACCCCATGATATAAGCCTGGCCGAAATAAGCCGCACCTTTGACCAGATACAGCACAATCACCAGCATCGGGATAATATAAATCAGATCTGCATTTTTACCCGATAGCGCTTCATCCAGCACTGGTTTCAACATCCAGGCCATGGCCGCCGTGCATGCCGCCAATACCACCATGCAGCTCACTGCGATACTTAAACGCCCCTTATAAGGCAGCAAAAAACCAAGCAATCGTTTATACAGTTCCGTTGAGTTGGACATTATAATGCGGACCTCACCCTCACATCATCTGCGCGCGCCAACGGCTGAGCCGATTGCGATGAAGCTTGTTTCAAACGCCCCATTTTACGAAAAAATCCAAGGCTGGCATCAAACAATGCTGTGGCCAGACGCTCCTGATGATGTGGGTTTTTCAGTTTTTTCTCACGCACCGGATTGGAAATATAATCCATTTCCACCAGCACACTGGGAATTTCCATAGCTTTTAACACGTAAAAGCGGGCATGTTTGGGTTTACCATATTTGATCGGCCCCACCCTTTTTAAGCGACTCAACACTTCTTCAGCCAGCATCTGAGAACTGTTCAAACTATCTCGTCGAAACATATCGCCCAAAATTCGACTCACCAACGGATCGTTGACCTTATCAAACGCAACACCACCAATTTCATCGGCAGCATTCTCTTTCGCCGCCAAGGCTCTGGCTGCCCGATCCTGTGTCGCACCACGTTCGGATAAGGTATAGACACTCGCGCCCTTCACTGTGCGCACATTAATCGCATCGGCATGGATACTGATCATCAGATCCGCATGCATATTACGCGCCATCATCACCCGCTTTTTCAAGGCTACAAAATAATCACCCTTGCGAATCAGCACTGCTTTCATACCGGGATGTGCATTGATTTTTCGAGCTAGCCGTTTCGCCACAGCCAGGGTCACATCCTTCTCTTTCAATTTACCCCGCCCCATCGCACCCGGGTCCTCGCCACCATGACCGGCATCAACAGCAATCAGCAGATCACGCTTCGAGCTACGATTAACCGCCTTTAACACTGTCTTCTTCACCTTTTCAGGGCGCATCAAATCAATCACCAGACGATACGGCTTACCCTTCAGCGGTTTGAGCAGAAACGAGCGCGGCTGCACCTTTTCTTTCAGATCGATGACAATGCGTAAGCCCTTCGATGCAGACGAACCATGACGAATGGCCTGAATCACCGGATCAGGCAAAGCCAGTTTTTTCAAACTCGATTTTAACGTGGTATGTTTCATGTCGATGACAATGCGCTCAGGCTTGTGCAGGCGAAACAATTTATACTGCATTGATCTGTTCAAATCGAACACCAAACGTGTGTGATCCGGAGCTGTCCACAAGCGTACATCGCGCACCACCGTCGTATTGGCAGCCGTCGCCAACATGGGAAACACGGCCTGCAACAGCACACAACAGCCCAAAAATATGATATTTCGCAAGTTCATTACCAGCCATACTCATGGTGCGCCTGATCATTGCAAGGTTTGAGCATCTTGGTACCCACTTGGAGCAGTAGCTTTCCTCAGCCCACATCATGGACAACGCCACCGAAGCCACCAACGCATCCAGTTTCTTCCGGATAAGTCAGAACTTCATCAGAAAACGCACCAAGCAACGGGTTGTCTTTGAGAATAGCTTCTCCGTATAAAAACTGCCGGCAATGCGTTTGTTGGCCTCAGCCAGCG
>CAYOTF010000134.1:0-7740 GCA_964406805.1 uncultured Zetaproteobacteria bacterium
TGACATCAATGCACGGACCGGCAATGCTCAAAGAGTTCCTCGGAAGAGCACCAACGAACCACACACAATCTGAATACATTTCTCGGTACGTGAATCTTCTGATGCACGGACTTTGTGACCAAACATCTACCTCAACTACAAAATGAAAATCTCGCGATGTCTTTATTGAACACGAAGTGGGTTCGAAGCTCGGTGGTTGTGATTAAACGGCCAGATTCGTGTAGCTTATTCATTCAGTGCGATTCAATGAGGTGATTATGGGATCAGATATTACTGTCAAAACACAGTCAGGCGAACCATTTGCTGCTGCTGCTGTTGATGATGAGCGACTATTCCAAACGATAGTTGAAAATATCTCGTCAGCCGTATTCATTTTTCAAGGTGAGGTGATGCGTTACGTCAATGCGGCTGCGTTATGCATCAGCGGTTATTCAAAAGATGAACTGCTGGCCATGCCTTTCTGGGCAATCATCCACGCAGATTTTCAGGCTCTGGTCAAACAATGTGGTCGCTCACGCCAGGTTGGTGACAGTATTCCTGCCAGTTATGAACTAAAAATAGTCCGTAAGGATGGCGAAGTATGCTGGGTGAATTTCCACGCCAGCATGATTGAGATAGATGGCAAACCGGCGGTGCTGGGTTTGGCCGAGGACATTACCGAGCGTAAACAGACGGAAGATGGCTTTCAGCAGGCACGAATCGTTTTTGAGCAACTGGCTGACTATCATGCCATGACAGCCTGTCTTTCGGCTGACGAAGTCATACAAAATACCCTGGCATTTTTGAGCGATACTTTTGCTTCTCATGAGGGTTCGATTGCGCTTATCCAGGCAGATAAGAAAAGCTTTTGTCTAAAAGCATCTTCGCATCGCGAACAGCTAGGGCTTGATCGAGGCGTTTCGATTTCTTTTGCCGAGACTGTGCTTTCCGAAGTGATTCAAACACAACAGCCACGCTATCGCCCGGATATTGAAGCCGAGCACTCGATGTATGAGATTGATAAGCTGTTGTTGAAAAGTGGTTTTCGTTGCGACTTTCTTGTCCCTCTCTGGGTGGAGAATCAATGTTTGGGGACGTTAAACATGGTACGCAGTGAAATAGATGCGTTTTCCAAACACGAACGCAAACTCATTTTGTTGATCGCACCCCGTCTGGCGCAGGCATTACACAATGCTTCGCTTTTCCAGGCTTTGCGCGAAAGTGAACAGCAATACCGAACACTTGTAGAAGATTCGCCGGACATGATCCACAGCCTCGATACCAAAGGAAGAATCACCCGTGCAAACAAAGCTGAGCTGGAGACCATGGGCTATTCAAGGGAAGAATATATGGGCAAACCAGTAATGGACATTGTTCACCCTGATTGTTTTGAGATAACAAAAAACAGGCTGTCGTCTGTCCTGGCTGGCCAAACGATCAGCAGATATGAAACTGCGTTGGTCACAAAATCAGGGAAGAAAATTAATGTTGAAGTATCAGCCACACCGCAAATAGTGGATGGAAAAGTTATTGCATCAAGAGCGATTGTTCATGATATCACCGAGCGCAGTCGCTCAGAATATTTCACCAACCGCATCTCTGAAATTATTGAGATGGCGGCAACGGCAGTGCCCGCAGAGAAAGTTTATGAGGCTATTTGCCAAATGTACGAAGATAAATATCCAAGGATGCGGGCATCTATACTGAGGTTGAAAGGCAATCAGCTATTTCATTGCAGTGCTCCCAGTTTACCTGAAGACTACCGTAAGGCTATTGATGGTGTGAAAATCGGACCTGCTGCTGGGTCATGTGGTACAGCAGCATTCCTTGGTAGAGAAGTGATTGTGGAAAACATTGCCACTGATCCACTGTGGGCAGCCTATAAAGAAATTGCGCTGCCGTATGGTCTTCAGGCTTGCTGGTCAGAGCCGGTGATAGGGGGCGATGGAACAATATTAGCCACCTTTGCCATGTATTTTAATCAGCCTTCGAGACCGAGTGATGGTGAGTTGTTAGAGTTGAAGGGGGCATCTGGGCTTGTCTCAATCATTATGGAAAGAGAGCGGCGAGAGGCGCAGGTGTGTAAATTGTCGAATGCAATCACCTTTGCAGGCAGCTCTATCATCATCACCAACAGAGCGGGGGTTATTGAATATGTCAATCCCGCTTTTACGAAGATAACCGGATATAGCGCCGAAGACGCGATGGGAAAAACGCCCAGGATACTCAACAGTGGAAATCAGGATGCCGTTTTTTATAAACGCATGTGGCAGACCATTACTTGTGGTGAAATCTGGCATGGCAAAGTCATCGACAAAAGAAAAGATGGCAGCTTCTTTCCGGCCATGCTGACTATCGCTCCCATTGCGGATGATCAGGGCGTTATTACCCATTTTGTCGGATCTCATGCCGATATTAGCGAACTCGAAAATATGGAGGCGCAGTTTCATCAGGCTCAGAAGATGGAGGCGATTGGCACGCTAGTGGGCGGCATTGCCCATGATTTTAATAATATGCTGGCCGGTATGACCGGCAATCTGTATCTGGCCAAGATGAAGGTTCAGCAACAGCCGGATGTCGTCAAAAAGTTAGACAATATTGAACAGCTTTCCTTTCGTGCTGCCGAAATGATTCAGCAACTGCTTACCTTTGCCCGCAAGGATCGGGTCAGCATCAAGCCCTTGCCATTCACCCCGTTCATCAAGGAAACCCTCAAGTTTCTCGAAACATCCGTGCCTGAAAACATCAGCCTGCGTCAGGAATTATGCAGCGAAGATCTGCTATTGAATGGCGACGGAACCCAGTTGCATCAGGTGTTGATGAATCTGATCACCAATGCGCGCGATGCTGTTGAGCATGTGCATGATCCTCGCATTACCACCAGACTTGCCGCATTTCATGCCGATGATCACTGGCTTGACAGTCATGCCTATTTTAAAGCCGGAACCTATGCGCATTTGAGTGTTGAAGATAATGGCTGCGGTATTCCCGAACAGCAGCTTGAACATCTGTTTGAGCCTTTTTTTACCACCAAGGAGGTGGGTAAGGGAACCGGTCTGGGTTTGGCCATGGTGTATGGCGCAGTCAAAACACATCACGGTTTTGTTGAAGTGGAGAGCACCCCCAGCGAGGGGTCAACCTTCCACATGTATATCCCGTTACTGGAGCAGGAAAACAGTGCCTCACCATCACTGCAACCACTGGAGGTCGCCGAGGGTCATGGCGAAACGATTCTTCTGGTTGATGATGAATCGCATATCCTTGAGACAGGCAAGGAAGTGTTGGAGGCGCTTGGTTATCAGGTTCTGACTGCAAGCAATGGTAAGCAAGCAGTAGAAATATTCGAGGTGCAGCCTGAAGGCATCGACCTATGTCTTTTCGATATTGTGATGCCGATAATGGGCGGTGATGAGGCGGCGAACCGGATCAGGCAAATCAAACCCGATGCGAGAATCATCTTTGCCACCGGTTATGATAAAAACCTGCAACATCATCTGGTCGATGAAACGGTGATCAGAAAGCCTTTTTCTATCGTGGAAATGAGCCAGTTGATCCGGCAGCAGCTTGATGCCTGAGCAGTGACTACTGACGTATCACTTCCATCCATTGCGGCGCTGTAGTTTTTGCATCTGGGGATTCATGTCGCACCACCTCAAAACAATCGGCGGATAAATGCATCAACCATGTGTGCACAGCCAGCGTTTCTTCATCACCACCGGCATGCCCTGGATAAGCCAGAATAGAAATCCGCCCATGCACAGCAAGCAGAGCAAGCGCTGCATCGAGCGCCTGCAAGGTGGTCGATGTGCGTGTGATCAGCCGTTTGTCAGCCTGCGGTAAATAACCCAGATTAAACATGATCAGATTGACCTTACGCCGCCATGCCGCCGGTATGTGATCCTGCATCGTCTGATGACCGTCACACACGAGCTTCACACGATCACATAAGCCAGCCTCACGTAAACGGCTGCGTGTATTCTCAATCGCTTGCGGCTGAATATCGAATGCGACCACCTGTCCATCACCACCGGCATGCTGGGCAAGGAATAAAGTATCGTGACCATTGCCCGCAGTGGCATCGATACTGAGATGGTTTGGTTGCAAGTAGGCATGCAAATGTTGATGCACTCGCCGTGTTAGCGCGACTCTCGGTGTTTTTATCCTTTTCGTCTTTTTTCCACTTTTGATGCGTAAAATATCTGCTTCGGCCGGAATCGCCGTGCCGTTACAGATATGCCGACAAAATGCCTGCGCATAATACGGAATCAGCATCGAGCCCTTGGAGCCGAAACCATTAAAAATACCGATCACAGACTGCTCGGGATGAAAGCCAACAAAGGGGTGTTTATCCAGCGTATTGGGGCGAATGCCGGCCTGCTGTGCAATCACAGTCATTGCCGGTGACTGCTCAAGCATTTGTTGCAATGCCTGCATTATCTCATCCTTCGCCTCAGTTGTTGGCTGCAGACTGGATAGATCATGGCTGTATGTCGCACCAGCTTTATACTGACCATTGGCTAAGGGCAGCAGCCATTTGCCCGCATTGATGATGCAATCCGGCAAACGCGTTTCAATGTCCAACGTCAAAATTTCACCCTTGGCCGGTTGAAAGGGTAGATAATTAAAATATGGATTCTCCTTATCC
Organism: uncultured Zetaproteobacteria bacterium; assembly: GCA_964406805.1. Lineage (GTDB taxonomy): Bacteria > Pseudomonadota > Zetaproteobacteria > Mariprofundales > Mariprofundaceae > Mariprofundus. Next base: position 4,625 of record CAYOTF010000134.1, read on the forward strand.
ATAAAGCCCTGACAAAAAATAATGCGCCGGGCGTGAAGATGTCGCCATCGAACAGCATCTGTCTGGCAGGTTAAATTATGATGTTCAACACGCGCTGCAATATAACTATCCCGATCCATAAAATAGCCGCGCAAGGCATCGAGTAGCGCATTGGTATCCAGATAACCGGTTTGCCGCTGCTCGCCTAAGCCATGCGGCGCACGCAGCGATTCAACCCGATCCATCGTATCACCCAGATACGCAACATAGGCTGCATCGTGTCGGCGTTGCGTAAAAACCTGAGCTTCCTTGGCATATTTAAACACACGCAACATTGTTTTGGCATGAAAAAAGCGTTGCCCCAACTCGGCTTCAAGCTGTCGATAACATTGGCGTGCTGTCGGGATGATATGCTCAGCATCGTGCTGCAACACCAGTCGCTGGCCGGTAACCGGATTAAATATTCCCGCCGCCACACGCGAAGCTGATGGCGCGGCCTCATCGGCAACCACGACCACGCGTTGCCCTTGCTGCATCAGCTGCCAAGCCAATAGCGATCCGGCCAGCCCTTGGCCGACAATCAGTGTATCAATATAGCGAACATTCAATGGCATGATGGAACCTTATGCATAACAGAGCATCATGTCCGCCGTTAACTGATCCGCTTTTAATGGTCGTATGATGTGCAACGCAGTGCTATACTGTTTTCAATCAGGATTTATTTTACACCATTCACAAGTATCTATATGGTTCGCGCCCTTTTGGCGGTTCCTGTTGTGAATCACCATGTTTCTCCGGAGGATGGCAATGGCCTTAACCAAGACACAATTAAAAGCTTTTGAAAAACAACTGAAAGACTGGAAAGAAGAACTGGAGGTCGGCCAGAGTGAGAAAGTACATGCAATGGCGGAGCAGGAGCAAACATCGTTCCCCGATCCAACAGATCAGGCCAGCATGGAAACCGATCGCAACTTTGATCTGCGCATCAAAGACCGTGAACGCAAGTTAATAAAAAAAATCAATCAAACCATTGAACGCTTGCAGGATGGCGATTTCGGTGAATGTGATGCCTGTGGTGGTGATATCAGCATCAAGCGCCTGCAAGCACGTCCGGTCACAACCTTGTGCATCGAATGCAAAACCGCTCAGGAACAGGAAGAGCGCACTCGCCTCGATTGATTCATTGATATTCCCCAGTCGTGATGACTGAGTTAAAGCCTGCGCATTGTCGCAGGCTTTTTTTATTGCATTTTCAAAGAAAATGTTCTTAAATGGATTCACCTTCACGATGTATCAAGCACAAAAACACGTAAGCATGTATCTATATTGTGTATGTTTTTAGTCAGCCATGGGTAAGGGGCTCATTATGCTAAAAAAGATCAATAAAATATGTGTGTCACCTGGGATCTATTGGGTTGACGTGCCCTATGCGGATATTCGAATATTGTGCGGATGCCCGGCCGACAGTGTTAAACACCTGATCCATACCGGTTTAATCGTTTCGGAAGAACATCAAGGTGTGACGTTTGAAACCGGCTCCAATGCCATCCTGCTTTCCGACACCATGTTGCAGCAGGGTAATTTTGCCAACATGGCTGAATTTCCGGTTCTGCAAATGCTCTACAATCAAGGCATGCTGTTGCCAGGTCACCCCAACAATACAGGGCTTCGCCCGATGTTAATTGGCGCAAAAGAGCAGATTGAAGCTCAAATGAACTACATCTATCGCGGCAACTATGGCCTGACCTCCATCCAAGAACTCATCGATGCCGGCTTAAGTCCGGACGATGCGGCAGAACTGTTTCGCATGAAATTGAAATTTGCCTTTGGTAAAATCCTTGCTACGGAAGAAATCCTTGATTCCTGTGTCGTCGAAAAACAGCTGGTAGAAGTGCGCAACGGATTGCATGTAAAACGACTGGACTTCAACGTCTTCGAATTCAATTTTCTTGATGAAACAGTCACCATTGATCTGAATTTGCACGACCATGAACAGTATGTTTCAACCTATTCGCTGGGCTTCCACCACATTCAACGCCAATATTTTTCAATTATTCATTCCGGTGAAGGTGATGGCTGGGACGTTCACCGTCCTTCGATGTCCTCCATTATCATGTTTCATGGCAAGATCTATTTGATCGATGCAGGCCCCAACCTGCCGGAAACGCTGACCTCACTCGGCATCAGCATCAATGAGGTTGAAGGTGTATTTCACACCCACTCGCATGATGACCATTTTGCCGGGTTACCCACATTAATCCGCACCGACCGACGCTTAAAATATTATGCAACCAAGCTGGTACGCACCTCAGTCACCAAAAAACTATGTGCCCTGCTCTCCATGCAGGAGAGTCGCTTTGCTGATTATTTTGAAGTGCATGATCTGGAATTCGATTGCTGGAACAATATCGATGGATTGGAGGTGAAACCGATTCTTTCGCCCCATCCGGTGGAAACGAATATCTATATCTTCCGTGCTTTATGGGAGGAAGGCTATCGCAGCTACGGCCATTTTGCAGATGTATCGTCGTTTAAAGTATTGCAATCGATGTTATCCACCGATGACCCTGATATTGGCATTTCGCAAGCCTTTTATGATCGGGTGAAAAAAGACTATTTAACCACCGTTGATCTTAAAAAGATTGATATGGTGAGGTGTCCATGTTCCAGGATGAACGCGGATACCCGGTAATCCAGACCTGTGAAGTCTCGGAGATTTACCGACTCCCCATCGATATCATGAGAAACATCCCCATTCTCAATTGGAAGCTATTTGAACGTCATCAGAAACGTATGAAACTGCTCAACCCTGAAATGTAACCATAAGGGCTGTGGATTTAGGGCGTCGCCAATCAGCTCTCTGGGTCTGCATTGTGATAGACCTTCTGCACATCATCACAATCATTCAACGCATCGACGAGCGCTTCAAACTGAGTCACATCCTCACCGCTGATCGGAGCGAGAACCTGCGGCTCCTGAGAAATATCGTCCACTTCAAATTCAATATCAGGCATGGCTTCGCTCAATGCCGTTTTGATTTTAAAAAACTCGGTATGTGGTGCCAGCACTGTGATCATTTCATCTTCCAATTCAATGTCGCTGACATCGATATCGGCCAACATCAGTGTTTCCAGCAC
>CAYOTF010000135.1:0-7505 GCA_964406805.1 uncultured Zetaproteobacteria bacterium
GCTCTACCGGCTCGATTTCATCCAGCCCACTGCACTGACGCACATCCAGACTGCGTTCTTCAAATAACCGGGCTTGCCGTTCTCGAAGAGCAGCGCAATGCTCGACCGAAATTACTGTTTTCGGCACTGCCATTGAAAATTGAGCGAGAATATCCAACAACGCCACCAGCTGCTGACCGGAACCGGAACCCTGCTCAATCAACACCCAGTCATCCGGTTCACCCATCTGCTGCCAAGCGTTAAAAACCAAATCGGCCATGGCCAATGACGACCACGGACCAAGCTCGGAAGCCGTTACAAAATCACCCTGAGCACCAAAGACAGTTTTGATATCATAATAACCCAAGCCCGGCTCATACAACGCCGCCTGCATAAATTGATCAAAGGGCAATGAACCACCCGCTTCTGCTATACGCTGAGACATGATTTTACGTAATGTGTGTCCTGACATGGTTGACGCTTTTCTCCCCTCGAACTAACGTATCGACTATTCCACCAACAAAACGAGGAAAACAATATGTCTTCAGATTTAATTATTCATGTTAGCGACGAAAGCTTCGATGCCGATGTACTCAAAGCTTCCGGCCCTGTTGTTGTTGATTTTTGGGCTCCCTGGTGCGGCCCCTGCAAACAAATCGCGCCAATCCTGGACGAAGTAGCAGGCGAGAAGCAAGGCCAAGTCACCATTGCCAAAATCAATATCGATGATAATCCCAATACACCGGGTAAATACGGTGTGCGCGGCATCCCTACTCTGATGCTGTTCAACGATGGCAATGTACAGGGCACCAAAGTCGGCGCAGTCAACAAAGCCAAATTATCCGAGTTCATTGACGAACATTTGAATTGATCAGCTGATCACAATAATGTGATAAAAAAGGCAGGGTTCATCCCTGCCTTTTTTATTGCCTCAAAACACAAAACTTAACTCAGCTTTTCCAAACCCTGATACTCTTCCACTTCAACATACACACAGCGTGGATAAACCGGCCCCACATCAACCATCACCCAGCTATCACCCCTTAAACCCAGTTCAATATCAAACACATCACCCAGCTCAATCAAATCCAGCACCACTTGCGGCAATACGACAGGGCCGATTTCTTCACCCTGATTCTCAAAGTTGAAAGCCAACGCACCATTTTCATTTTGCGACACCCGCGCATGCCCTTCAACAAAACGCGAAAAACGCTGGCCACGCAAACGCGGCGGCACACCATTACCCGAACGCACAAAATGATACAATACCTGCGATACCCGCGCCGTACGTTCCGCCGAAGCCCCCACATCCGTCAGGATCTCAACAAAACCAAGATACTCATCCTGACTCCACCAAGCCCGATCATGGATAAACTCCACCCACTGAGCCAAGGCTTTGGCATAGGCATGCAATACTTCCGCATCGCTGGTCTCGCGCAATACAAACCAACCGAGGAAATCACGCAGATGTTCCGGATCGAGCTTATCCAGCGGCAACGCACCCAAATCACCGACCGGCTCCACATCGCCGTCCAATAACTTGCTCATGTGTTCCTCGAGACCCTGCTCCCACTCGGCATAATCCGCCTCATCGGACAAATCCTGATCCTCGAACAAATCAGAGAAATGAATCAAATACTGTGCCAGCGCTTCCAGACACTGCTCGGTATGCAATAACGATTGACTCTCGTCCTGCGCTTCCAAACTCTGCTGCCGAATAAAGGCATCCATACTTTCCTGCAAGCTCGGCATTTCACTCACCCGCATACGTAAACGATAATAACATGCGGCAATTGTTGCCCGAAATGCATCAAATGGCTATGTTCGCGGCCGTTCTGAAAATATTGTAGCGTTATAAGTATAGTGCTCATCGGAGATTCATCATGCAAATCAACGTCGTATCTGTTCGTGTCGGAAATATCCTGGAATGGAACAATGGCCTGTGGCGCATTATGAAGACCCAACACGTCACCCCCGGTAAAGGTGTGGCTTGCATGCAGTTGGAAATGCGCAATATCGAAACAGGCACCAAAACCAACAAACGTTTCAATTCCACCGAACGTGTTGAGCGGGTCATCCTGACCCAGCGTGAAATGCAATACCTGTATAGCGATGGTGAGGATTATCATTTCATGGACACCGAAACTTACGATCAAATTACCCTGCCGGAAGAAATGCTGGAGGCTGCCCTGCCCTACATGCTGCCTGAAGCCATGGTTACGGTTGAATCGCATGATGAACGACCGCTAAACGTCAAGCTGCCGATGGTTGTGGTTCTGGAAGTTGTCGAATGCGATGCCTCGATCAAAGGTCAGACCGCCACCGGCTCCTACAAACCCGGCAAACTGGAAACCGGCGCATCCATCATGGTTCCCCCCTATCTGGAATCCGGTGTCAAGGTGAAGGTCAATACTGAAACCGGCGAATTCATGGAACGCGCTTAGTGCAAATCATTCATTCGTGGCAAGCAGCCAAAGATATCAGCGCACTCAAAGGTGGCGCAATCACGGTCGGCAATTTTGATGGTGTACACATGGGGCACGAACAGGTGCTGGCAGAAACACATGGCCATGCTGATGCCGTAGGTGGCCCGACCATTGTCGTCACCTTTGAACCGCATCCACGTGCCGTATTATTTCCGGCAGAAGCACCCCGCCGCCTCTGCCATGTAGCCCAGCGCATGCAATATCTGCAAGATGCAGGTGTCGATGCTGTCTTGTTGCTCGAATTTACACATGAATTATCCAAATGGTCTGCCGATAAGTTTTCTCGCCTGCTGCACGATACCTTTGGTTTTAAACATATGCATGTCGGTTATGATTTCGCTTTTGGCCATGATCGGCAAGGGCATGTCGATGATCTGCGCCAACTCGGTGAAGTGGAAGACTTCACCGTCACCGAAGCATCCGCCTTTGAAATGCTGGGAGCTGTCGTGTCATCATCCCGCATTCGCTCCGCCGTTGAAGCGGCTGACTTTACCATGGCAGCCAAATTGTTGGGTCGTGATTATGCCATTGCCGGCACCGTATTGCATGGCGACAAACGTGGCCGACAAATGAATTTTCCTACCGCCAATATTGATGTGGCCGATCTGGCACATCCACCGGTTGGCATTTATGCCGTGCGCGCCAATATCGATGACAAACACTGGAATGGCGCAGCCTATCTCGGTTATCGCCCAACCTTTAACGGCCGCACGTTATTGTTGGAAACACATCTGCTCGATGATGATGTGGATATTTATGATCAATGTCTGAATGTCACTTTCGTCAAACGCATTCGCGAAGATCGCACCTACGCCGGTCACGATGATCTGGCCGACCAAATCGCCAAAGACTGCAAAGCCGCACGGCATATTTTAGAGTCCATTGCACCCGCATAAACAAGCAGGCAGATCATCATCACCATGGTTAAGGGCATAATTCTCTTGGGTGATTTTAGAAACACAGATGATGCTAAAAACATTGGATCTTTTAAAAAACGAAAACCACGTTCGACGGTCTGTTGCCCTTTGTAATCAGCTATGGCAAAAAAATAAATGCAACAATGATAGACCTGGCACGGCTTACATATCCGGCAGCGGAACCACACGATCTTTCATGCCCTTGCCGTTGCGCACGGTAATTTGCCGATAATCGAAATCGACATCCTGCACACGCAGTCGAATGCATTCCATCAACCGCATACCGGAGCCATAAAGCAGCCCCGCCTGCAGGCGGGATACGCCGTGCATGGCATCGAGCAAGCGGCGCACCTCATCGACCGACAACACCACAGGCAAGCGTTTCGCTCGTTTGGCGCGGGCAAAGGATTCCAGCTTGCCCAGTTCTTTCCCCAATACCTGTTTATAGAGAAACACCAGCGCATTTAATGCCTGATTCTGAGTGCTGGTGCTGACGTTGCGGGATAAAGCAAGATATTCGAGAAATGAACTAATCGCCGACATATCCAACTCGGCAGGATCATGCCCCTGATGAAAGCCGATAAAGCGCTCTGCCCAGGAAAGATACGTTTGCTCGGTTCGGATCGAATAACCTCTCCGGCGTATTTCAGCCCGCATCTTTTCCAGTAAGGCGGCATGCTGTTTCACATGCTGCGACTGCTGTTTTGTGCTGCGGTCTTTATCCATGCGGCTGGCAGTTGAAGGTGACTCCCGCGCGATGGTCGGGTGCTGACTGGACAGTGCTTTGGCTGAAGCCTGCCATTGTTGCCAGTCAAACGAATCCACCCAGGGCACAGACACCATCTCGCGCAACAGCAATTCGATGGCATCCACCGCTTGCCGGAACTGCCACCCCTGCCACGAACCATTTCTGCCTAGCATATTAAGATACCCGCTCAGGTCATCACTGGTATGCAAAGCCAACCGCTTATCGGGAAAGGCTTCGATATAGTGCCTCGCCCGAATCACAAACCAGCGATCAAAGGGTTCGTTGATCCCCTTGGCATGAATGATAGTAATATATTTATTCCAGAACTGTGCAATTGCCGCGTCACGCTCCGGTGAAGCCATTTGCTTTTTACCCGGCGCAGGTTTATGGTCATGTTCAGACATGAAACACAGTATGGGAGCGGAGATGATCCAATATCAATATATAGATTGCATCTATCACAATATCAGCCCATTCTGTCTATATGAATGTTAGCTTTCAAAACAAATAACGGAGTACGAATGAATTTTACCGACAGGATACGCCCAACAGACAAAGGGATAACAACCTATCTGGATGAATTGGAAAATCTTGATTATCAGATCCCAACATTCCAGAGGCATGTCGTTTGGGAAAAAGAAAATGTTAAGAAATTATGGGATAGTATTTACAAATTTTATCCTCTCGGTAGTATTTTGGTATGGAAGACAGACATCAAATTACAGAATCATAGAAAAATTGGCGGGCATAAAATATCAGAAGGCACTTTTAGCCGTAGCGAATACCAATACATTCTTGATGGGCAGCAAAGAACAACCTCGTTATTAACGTCTTTGTATGGTGGTAGCATTGAAGGAAAAGATGGCTTCGATCCTACCTTATATATTGATTTATCCATAGAGGATGAAACCGAAACAGATGATGATAGCTATAAGAAAAGGTTTTTATATTGGGAGGAAGTAAATGATAAAGGTGGAGATTTCAAGAGGAATGTAGGAAGGCAAAAAAAACATAATGCCGGTCTTATTGTTAAATTGCTGGATATAAAAAATAATTTCGGCTCGGTTGAACGTTCGCTAGTTGAAAGTGAGTACGATGATTATAAAGAATATGACCACCCAATCAGAGAGCAGTTAAGAAGACTCAAGCAGGTTCTTGATAATTACCGCCTATCATTTATTGAATTAAAAGGCATTCAAGTATCTGAAGTTTGCCAAATATTTGAGCGCATCAATCAAGCTGGAAAACCATTAGATATATTCGATATTGTTGTTGCAAAAACCTTTAGGCCAGAATCCAAGGAGAAACAAGGATTCTACCTGCGAGAATACATTGATGATTTTAGAAAATTAAATAACAGTAACTTCTTGCAAATTAGTGATTTCGATTATCTTCAAATAATTGCTATTTTAATCAGAGAGAATATCGAAACATCAGGAATCTGGAACATTACCCCACGTTATCTTAATGATATTAAAACGGAACAAATTGAAGAAATATGGGAGTCAGCAAAAAAGGCTATAAATAAGACCTTTGACTTCTTTGAAAATACGTTGAATATAAAAGGCCCACAATTAATTCCCTACAGATATTTTTATCTAACCATTGCGACCTATTTCTTTAATAACAACAATCCAGATTACAGCTTTCTAAAGAAATATTTTTGGTTCCATAGCTTCCATAACGATGATTTGCTGAGCAATACAGGAGATGTTAATTCTCACATTGAATTTCTAAGCGGTCAAAAAAACACAGGAGATTACAACTTCCCTAGGTTTTTAATTGATAAAGAAACGCTTAGGAGTTCATCGTATAGCTCAAAAGGACGCTTGTCGAGAGCAATACTTTCTTTGTATGCAAGTAAACAACCGAAAGATTGGAAATACATAGACAGGAACGTCATTGCAGATAATTTTTTCTTTTCAACCGACAAGCCAAATCTACATCATATATTTCCAACAAATTATATATTTCAAAACCCAGGTTCAAATGAGCTAAACAACAACAGCCTTATGAATATTGCTTATCTTACTCAGATAACTAACCTTGAAATTAGTGATAAAAACCCACTAAATTACATTCAAGATTATGATTCAAATCCAGAATTTGAAGCAGTCATAAAAACCCATATTCTACCGATAGAGCTTTTGCAATGGTCAAGGTTGGAAAGTATGCCTTCCGATGCACTAGACCAATTTATAGAAAAGCGTGTTGATTTAGTTATTGAGGGTTTAAAGAAAAATATGTGTGGAGTAAATGTTGAAGTCATTGATACCAAGCAAAAAAGCTAACAAGTCAAAGCACGCGGACTCGAATACGCTGTCACTTTTTTTGCAAAAACACGCAAAAAAACCGCCATCATATCCGAGCCAGTGTTTGTGGCGTTATATTCATTAGGAGAGGCTCTTGATATATGAATCAAGCTATTGGAAAGATGATCTTTTAAAGTTGGCTAAAAAGTTGGAGTTAAGGCTAATACAAAAAAGGTGGTCTGAAAGATCATTCTACGCTGTTGAGAAGGAACTTTTCCTTGGCTTCTATGTAATTAGGAAGCTTATTGAATCTAATAAAGTTTCAGAATCAATTAAAAATAAAACATATCAACTCCATGAGTTCCCAACGAAAGGAAGACCAGAGTCCCTTTTTGATAGAGATGCATATGATGAATTTGATTTTGACAATGCAAAAAAAACCAATGTTTCAATAGCCACATTATGTAATCAATTTATTCATAGTTTCCATTTTGTTCCCTTTATTCCTGATGGAAAAGCACTAATCGGTTTCTATATTTGTTCAGACTACAAAAGAAAGACTGGTATATATTTAATAACAATTTTTGATGTTCTTGATGTCTATCGTCAAGTTGGTAAAAACTACCCATCTAGCTATACAAAAAAACGAGAACAAAATGGGAAGGTACTCACATGTATCGAATGAAGAATATAACCAGTCAAATCGAGAGGGACGCTCGCTGCGCTCGCGCCCCTCATTTGGGTCGTTAGATTTAAGAATTTAAAATTTAGTAATTGTAATTCTGAATATCCACTAAAATAACAATCATGCGCGTTGAGTTTTTATCGCGCTAAGGCGAATTAAATTATTGCAGCCGAAATTCGTCAACTTAATATTTTTAACACCGAAATTAAAAATAGAGTTTTACGGCTGTTAGTCTCTCAACTTAACCATGTGAAGCCCAGCGGAAACTGGGGGAAAGTAAAATCGGGTGTGAATCTTCTGTTTCCTGGAAGGTAAAATAAACGGTTAGAATAGTAATGTTTAATCGTTGTGGTAAATTTGTAAGTTAAAGCTTTTAAGAATCTAATCGGGTAGCCAAGGGTATCTAACCCTCAGCCCCCACAACACCCTGCATGCGGC
>CAYOTF010000136.1:0-7146 GCA_964406805.1 uncultured Zetaproteobacteria bacterium
CATCGCTTTGATTGCCGAAGGCTGTATCATGATGCGCAAATGCCATCTCAACACCTGCCCGGTCGGTGTGGCCACACAAGATCCTGAACTGCGTAAGAAGTTCGTTGGCAAGCCGGAAGATGTGGTCAACTACTTCTTGTACGTAGCGCAGGAGGCCCGTGAAATCATGGCAGAATTGGGTTTCAGAACCTTCGCTGAGATGGTCGGTCATGTGGACATGCTCGACACCAACGATGCCGTGCGTCATTGGAAATCTCAGGGCATTGATCTCTCACCTGTGTTCCATCAAGTCGAGCCTATAGGCACAACATTGAATCACACATCGACTCAGGATCACGGCTTGGATGCCTTGATTGATAATAAACTGATTGCTCAGGCCGAGCCCGCTCTCAGCAACAAAACACCTGTCGTGATTGAAACGGACATCTGCAATGTCGATCGTAGTTTCGGTACCATGCTCTCCGGCAAGGTGGCCAAAAAATACGGCCATGCAGGTCTGCCGGAAGATTGCATTGCCATCAAGGCCAAGGGTACTGCAGGCCAATCGCTCGGCGCATGGTTGGCACGCGGCATCAGCATTGATCTGGTTGGTATCGGCAACGATTATGTCGGTAAAGGTTTATCCGGTGGTCGCATCAGCATTCGTCCACCAGCGATCACACCGATCAAGGCAGAAGAGAACAGCATCGTCGGCAACACCGTTTTATTCGGAGCTGTCGATGGTGAAGCCTATTTCAATGGCATTGCCGGTGAACGTTTTGCCGTGCGCAACTCTGGCGCAGTTGCTGTGGTTGAAGGCGTGGGTGACCACGGCTGTGAATACATGACGGGTGGCACCATCGCAATCTTAGGTGAAACAGGACGCAACTTTGCAGCTGGCATGTCCGGTGGTGTTGCCTATGTGATGGATGAATCCGGCACATTCGAAAGCCGCTGTAATATGGCGCAAGTCGCGCTCGAACCGGTATTGTCGGAAGATACAGCGCTGGAAGCGCTTGATCATCAAGGTGGTGATTTGGAAACGCATGGCCGTGTGGATATCAAACACAGCTTGAATCAGAACGACCAGCGCATCCTGCATAATATGATTGTACGCCATGTGCATTACACCAATTCCGCACGTGGCCGCTTTATTCTGGATAACTGGCAAGCATCTTTGACCCAGTTCGTAAAAGTCATGCCAGTGGATTACAAACGCGCCCTGGCTGAGAGCGAAGCCGAACGAAAAGCCGAAGAGGCACAAACGCAAGCAAAACAGGAGTCCACCCATGGGTAAGCCAACAGGATTCAAAGAATTTGAGCGTGAGAACCTGTCCTATGCACCGGTGGCTGAACGGCTGGTGCATTTCAAGGAGTTCTCCAAACTGCCGGACGATATGGCGACTCAGGGTGCGCGCTGCATGGATTGCGGCATTCCGTTTTGCCATAGCGGTTGCCCGGTCAATAATATTATCCCGGACTGGAATGATCTGGTGTACAAAGGCCAGTGGGCTGAAGCGTTGGAAGTATTGCATTCGACCAACAATTTCCCGGAATTTACCGGTCGCATCTGCCCTGCCCCGTGCGAAGAAGCGTGTACGGTAAATTTAATCGGTGATGCGGTATCGATCAAAAATATCGAACTCGCCATTGTTGAGAAAGGCTGGACGGATGGTTTGATCAAACCTGAAATTGCCGAACACAAAACCGGCAAACGCATTGCTATTGTTGGTTCAGGCCCTGCCGGTATGGCGGCGGCGCAACAGCTAGCGCGTGTGGGTCATGATGTGGTGTTGTTTGAAAAGAACAACCGGATCGGTGGATTGATGCGTTACGGTATCCCGAACTTCAAGTTTGAGAAATCGGTTATTGATCGCCGCATGGCTCAGATGCAAGCCGAAGGTGTGGAGTTCCGTGTGAATGCCCATGTCGGCAAGGATATTTCCACCAAAGAATTATTGAACGATTTTGATGCTGTACTGCTTACCGGTGGTTCGGAAGATTCACGCGATCTACCTGTACCGGGACGTGAATTGAATGGTGTACATTTCGCCATGGAATTTTTGACCAAGAACACCCGTCGTGTATTGGGTGATGATATTCCAGAATCAGAATTCGTATCAGCCAAGGGTAAACATGTGGTGGTCATCGGTGGCGGTGATACGGGCTCGGATTGTATCGGCACCTCCAACCGCCACGGCGCATTATCCGTCACGCAGCTGGAAATTATGCCGCGCCCTGCCGATCATCCGGATAAACTCACCACCTGGCCGAACTGGCCGATGAAGATGCGCACCTCCACCTCGCAGGAAGAAGGCTGTGATCGTGATTGGGAAGTATCCACCAAACGTTTTATCGGCGATGTCGAGGGTAATGTCCAGGCTATCGAATGTGTACGTGTCGAATGGAAACAGGAAAATGGCCAATGGAAACTCAACGAAATCGCAGGCTCTGAATTTGAATTACCAGCTCAGTTAATCACCCTCGCCATGGGTTTCGTGCATCCCATCCACGCAGGCATGCTGGAAGACCTGGGCGTGGATAAAGATGGGCGCGGCAATGTTGCGGCCAATGATAACGATTATGCCACCAGCATCGACAAAGTATTTGCAGCCGGTGATATGCGTCGTGGTCAATCGTTGGTGGTCTGGGCGATCAGAGAAGGCCGTCAGTGTGCGCGTGCTGTCGATGAATTCCTGATGGGTTCCACCAGCCTACCACGCTAATCTTCAGCAAAGGAAACAAACGAAGAAGATAGCTTTCCAGCCACACCTACGTAACAAACTCAAAAGGGCTGCTCTTGCAGCCCTTTATCTATTGGACATCGTCCTGATATTCATTGAGCTGCCTGCTTCCAACTGGCTTATTTTCAAGCGAATTTCATTTGATATATCGCTAACACCCAGCCACTGCATCGCACCATCTAACTCATGACCACGCATGACACGTATTTCATCCAGCCCCAGCACCTCAGTAGCCATCGCATAGGTTTTGGCAAGACCAAAGGAAACCGTACTGTTCGCAACAATGGTCAATTTTCCATTTTCACGAAAACCCGCATGATGCATGCGCCTGCCCGCCGAAAAGATACCTTGAAAACTCATGTCAGAACTCAGCATGTTATCACACAACACGACCAAACCCGCCTTTTCAGGCTGATCGTATGCCGGCTTTAACAAATGATCGACATGGGCATGCAAATCATCATCACTGACATGACCATGAAAAACGTTGAACATAAAATTCCGCTCTGGATGGTGTTTAAAATATATACTCATTATCCCTACTTATAGCTCAATTTGAGAAAATTACTCAGACTTTCACTGTCATATGGGTTGATGTTTAATCGTTTTAATGAAAACACGCATATAATCAACGACTTGCAATCACATCTTCAACCATAAACTGCACAGCGCCGTTGCCTCTGTAATCATCTTTTTGCAGCTGGCCAATCACCGAGACGGTCAAGCCGGACTGAATTTCATCATTGATTGCACCCGCGCCAAACACAATGCCATCCACCGAGTGCCTACCATCGGTTAATTTTAAGCGCACCACCCCACCCTTCAAATCACGCCGGTTCGCAATATGCACATCGTTAAGCAACCACGTACAGGCAGTATTGGCTCGACCAAACGGTTCAAAGCGCGTCAAGCGTTCGGCCAAACCGATATGCATACACGCCAGATCCAAGACCCCATCAATCGGCAGCGCCAAATGATCGGCGGCATGCACCGCCTGCTGTGCAACCGTGGCTGCAAATGTTTGTCGGAAAGCCTGCCATGCTCCGGCTTTGATACCACCGCCACCGGCACCAGCATGACCACCAAAACCTTGCAGATGATCCGCACAGGCATTCAACAGCTGGCCAATATGAAAGCCCGGCATACCACGCAATGATACCCGCACACCACCATCCGGAGTCACAAATCCCACCGCTGCCGGTTTACCATGTTTACGCGCCAAGCGCCCTGCCACCAAGCCCACTACGCCGGCATGCCAACGCTGATCGTAAACAGCGAGAACATCATCATCACCCAAAATCAATTCGGCCTGTTTAAAAGCTTCGAGTTCAACCTTACGGCGCTCTGTGTTGGTCGCATCCAACTCTGCCGCCAATGCTGCCGCCTCATCCGCATTGTGGGTAGAGAGCAAGCGCATCGCCGCCTCACCATGCTGCAAACGCCCGGCTGCATTGATGCGCGGAGCCAGATAAAAACCGATGGTTTCCGATGTGACTGTTTTTTTAACCTTCGCAACCGTCATCAAGGCCTGCATGCCAGTCGATGGCTGTGTATTCAGGCGTTGCAAACCGTGGTACACCAGCACCCGGTTTACCCCCACCAAGTCCATCACATCAGCAATCGTTGCCACTGCCACCCGATCAAGCAACAAACGCAAATCAAAGGCTGGCCGCTCGTTGATTGCAGCGAGCTTTTTCCATACTGCCATGAGCAGGAAAAAAGCCACACCTGTACCACATAGTTTTCGATCAGCAAAACCACAATCTGCACGCGCCGGGTTCAACAGAGCAAACGCATTCGGCAACACGGCATCGGGCAAATGATGATCGCTAACGATTAAATCAAAACCCAGTTTTTTAGCCTCATCGCAGGCATCAAAACAAGTCGTCCCTGTATCCACACTCAAGCCCAGGATCGCACCATCAGCCACCGCTTTTTGTACCGGCTGCACGCCAATACCGTGACCTTCATCCGCCCGATGCGGAATCGAGAATGACACCTCTGTACCGGCAGCCGATAAGGCTTCGATCAACACCGCCGTACCGTTCACACCATCGGCATCAAAATCACCAAAGATATGTATTTTCTCCGCATCGCGAATCGCTTTCACCAGACGCGTTGCAGCCTTTTCCATATCCTGCATGGCAAGCGGATCAGGCAAATCCGCCAAACGCGGCGAGAAAAACGCATCCGATTCCTTTAAGCCCCGAGCCTCAAGCAAACCATGCCATGCATCGGCAGGGTTATCAGCGTTCAACATCTCATGCCGCCATGCTAGCACGCGCCCCTTGGCCGTTTTCGTTTCAGACAACATTATCACTCCTTAATTCAGGTTTTTATGATGGGTTCGATTGTTCGGTTTGTTCGATTCGCTCGATTCATTCAAATCGTTCTAACGAAAATATTGCAACAACGCCTGATACATATAAACAGCATCCTTACAGCCCGCCAATTCACGAATCGAATGCATGGCAAACGTCGGCACACCAACATCGACAGTGCGCACACCCAATTGACTGGCTGCAATCGGACCAATTGTACTACCACAGCCCATATCCGAGCGTACAACAAACGATTGCACAGGCACCTTGGCTTGCTCGCAACATAGCTTGAACAATGCACTGGTTTCACTGGTTGTGGCATAACGCTGATTGGCGTTTATTTTAATCACCGGGCCTGCATTGATGATCGGAGCGTGATTGGCATCGTGTTTATCGGCAAAATTAGGGTGAACCGCATGCGCATTATCCACCGACACCATCAAGCTTGAAGCCATCATTCGGCATAGATCTGCTTGCTGATGACATAATCGTGACAGTACCGATGTTAAAAAGCTGCCTTGCGCACCCGCTGCCGACATACTGCCCACTTCCTCATGGTCATTGCATACCAGTAAGGCATTTTTCTCGCCCTGAAAATCGATCAAGGCTTTGATTCCGACATAACAGCTGAGCAGATTATCCAAACGAGCACTGGATATAAATTCATCCTTCAATCCAATCACCGCAGGGCATTGGACATCATAAAAGCTCAATTCATAATCCAGAATCTTAACTGCCGTTGCCGCATCATGCCCCTTCTGACCACAGCCGCCCTGCCCACGAACAAGCCGGAGCAATGCATCATCAAAGCTTGCCGCATCATCCGATAATGTCATCAGCACCGGTGGCAAATGCTTTTGCTTATTGATACTGCGTTTATCGTTGGCTTCACGATCGAGATGGATGGCCAAGCTGGGAATCACCGCCATGGCTTTTTCAAAATCAATCAGGCAGGAGGCAACGCTCTGATTCTCATGCAAATAACTCACTCTGCCTGCCAGCGATAAATCACGATCAAACCACGGATTCAACAATGCTCCGCCATACACCTCAACGCCCAGTTGCAAATAATGCTGATGCGCGATTTCAGGATTCGGTTTCACCTTCAAACACGGACTATCGGTATGCGCACCGATCATATATATGCCATGTTCGAGCAGATCCTGATTGAGCTGAAATGCGATAATTGAAGAATCGTTACGGGTCACAAAATAACGTTCGCCGGCTTGGCTGTTTTTCACAGGCCACAGCTCTTTCTCCGTTAAACGTTGAAAGCCTGCATGCTCAAGCATGTTCACCATCGTTTGCACGGCATGGAAAGGAGTTGGCGATTTTTTTATAAATGCCAACAATCCCTTGATAAATTCGTCATCCTGCATACACATCCCCTCTATTTTTCAATTCACCTGAATTCAAACCGCAGAAAACACAAGCGTGCAGAATAATTCAACCCATGAATACATCCGAGAGCATCTCCCCCCAAATCAATGAGCATCAATCCTGCCGTTCTGGTTTTTCCTTCAGCACAAAAGTAACAGACGGCGTATTCGCACTGCGTTGTAGATTCACATACACACTGCCCTTGGACGTTGCCAATACGCCGGAAATACGTGCTACAGGATGATGCACAACATCATACAGACTGTGCCCATCCCATGCCCACAATGTAGATGGTGTTGCATCATCGGTGATCCACAACCAGCGACGGGATTCATCCCATGACATATCAACAGGCTGATGCAACTTTTCTCTCTTCAACCATGTCGAAAGTCTTGGCCCGGCAGCGCCATCATCCAGCTTTAAAATTTGACCGTTTCCGGATTCGGCCAACAACAATCCTCCGGCCGGCAAAGGCTCGATATCACTGATGGCCGCAAACTTTCGCGCCCCCAACTCCAATGCCATGGCGACAGCATCTTCCGCATCCACGTTCAACCAACCTTTATCCGCATGCAAGACCGCCAATAAACGGGTCCTAAGATCCAGACGATACAAACAACCGCCGCGAACCATGTCCGCCAGATAGGCAAAACGCCGATCTGCAGAAAAAGCAATGGCTTGATGCGCAAAACGCCCTGCCAACAGAAATGATGCAAAGCCCG
>CAYOTF010000136.1:7189-7426 GCA_964406805.1 uncultured Zetaproteobacteria bacterium
AGGATCAACCATACGCCAGATTTCGCCTCGAGCTTCACCTTCAGCCACCCACAGAGACTTGTCCGGTGCAAAACGCAAACCCAACACATTACGCAGCCCCTCGACCAGTATCCGGGTGCGCCCGGTTTCCACATTCAGCGCAGCAATACTGGCAGTATTGCTGTATTCGCTGAGTTCACTGCCAAAATACAACCAATGCCCCTCGGCATCCATCGCCATCTTGTTGGGCTCCATCTG
>CAYOTF010000137.1:0-7395 GCA_964406805.1 uncultured Zetaproteobacteria bacterium
ACCGACGGCCATAATCAACAAATCACAATCCAGCGACGTGCCATCTTTAAAGTCCAGACCCGTCACACGTTCATCACCCAGGACTTCAGTGGTCAGGGTTGATACTTTGAATTGCATGCCCTGCTCTTCGAGGTCTGCGCGCAACATTTCACCGGCCACAGAATCAAGCTGCATATTCATCAAGGTGGCCTGATCATGGATAACCGTTGCCTCCATGCCCAGATGCAACAAACCCTTGGCTGCTTCCAGCCCCAACAAACCGCCACCAATCACAGCTGCCTTTTTGTATGTTTTGGCAGCTTCGATCATGGCATCGCAATCATCAATATCGCGAAATGCCATCACGCCCGGCTTGTCATGCCCCGGAATCGGAATAATGAATGGATTGGAACCGGTAGCGATAATCAGATTATCGTAGCTCGCCTCGGTGCCATCTTCAGCAATGACTTTTTTATAACCGCGCTGAATTTCTTTGATGCGTTTGCCCAAATGCAAGGTGATATCGTTATCGGCGTACCATTGCTCATCATTGAGAATAATATCCTCAATCGTGGTATCTCCCGCCAAAACAGGCGATAACATGATGCGGTTATAGTTGGGATATTTTTCAGCCCCGAAAATCGTAATATCAAACATGTCCGGATTGGCCTTGAGAATTTCTTCAATTGCACGCACACCTGCCATGCCATTACCAATCATGACCAGTTTTTTCTTTTTGCTCATTATGACCTCACAAATAGTTATTACTGAATAACACAGCAACCATGATGCCATGCCAAGCAGGCTGAATAGTTCCGTTTATTTCACATAATACCGTATTTCAGCGCACTTCACTGCATACAAAATAAGCAGAAATGCCTATTGTTTAAGCATTGGTTTGCAGCCAAAAGCACCAAACAATCACTTTTTCCCGTATCTCGGCACAATCGACGTTGGCAACGCACTTGCTCAAATCATACAAACAGATTCAACTACAATCATCCACTTATCAATCAACAGGAGCAAACAACATGGCCGCAATAGGCGTTGATCAAAGCAAGATCAATTTATTCTCATTCACCGGTAAAATGAAAATCCTGCACATGTCATGGCTGGCATTTTTTATCAGCTTTATGGTCTGGTTCAATTTTGCTCCGCTGATGGCCTCGATCCGTGACACCTTCGGCCTCTCCGATCAAGAGGTTAAACTACTATTGATTCTAAACGTCGCCCTCACCATTCCAGCCCGTATTATCATTGGTATGCTGGTCGATAAATATGGCCCCAAAATCACCTTCTCAGCCTTACTCGCAGCCGGCAGCTTTGTATGTTTTTTGTTCGCATTTGCCCGCAGCTATGAAGAACTGGCCACCTACCGCTTTTTACTTGGCTTTATCGGCGCAGGCTTTGTAATTGGGATTCGACTGGTTTCCGAATGGTTCCCAGCCAAACAGGTCGGCACTGCCGAAGGTATTTACGGCGGCTGGGGCAACTTTGGTTCAGCCGGTGCAGCCATTGCCCTGCCAACAATAGCGCTGTGGATTGGTGGCGATGATGGCTGGCGCTGGGCTGTCGCCACGACAGGCGTTCTGGCACTATTATTTTCAGTCATCTTTTATTTTTCCGTCAGCAACAACCCCAAGGGCACGACCTACTTTCGCCCCAAAAACCTTGGTGCAATGGAGGTCAGTAACAAACTCGATTTTTATCTCTACATCCTGATGACAGCCCCCTTATATATCGCTCTGGCTGTACTGGCATGGAAAATAGGCCCTGCCAATCTGGATATATTTTCAGCTCTGGAGACATCCATCATCTACCTGGCATTAAGTGTTTTGTATGTCTATCAAGTGCTGCAAATCTGGCGCATCAACAAGGCTTTGTTTGCCGTCAACGCCAAGCCGGTAGCACAAATTCATCGCTACAAGTTCAAGCAGGTCGTGGTATTAAACCTATCCTATATGATTACCTTCGGCGCTGAACTGGCGGTCATTTCATTCCTGCCCTTATTCTTTTTTGACACCTTCAAAGAAAGTGCCAACCTATCTATGACTCAGGCTGCCCTGATAGCCTCAATCTTCGCAGGTCTGAACTTAATCATGCGACCAGCCGGCGGCATTTTCAGCGATAAATTCGGCCGCAAGAAAACCTTGCTTATCACCCTGGCAGGCTCAGCTATCGGCTTCATGCTGATGGGGCAAATCAATGCGGACTGGTCCATTGCTGCGGCAGTCGCCGTGATGATTGTTGCATCGGTCTTTGTCAATGCAGGCAATGGTGCGGTCTTTGCGGTGGTACCGCTGGTGAAACGCCGTTTGACAGGGCAAGTCGCAGGCACCACAGGCGCGTTTGGTAATGTTGGTGGCGTGACCTTTCTAACGGTGCTCTCCTTTGTCGATTCACAGGTGTTTTTCATCACCATTGGCTGTGCGGCAGTGTTTGTCTGGCTGATTGCCCTGTTTGTATTTGAAGAGCCCAAAGGTTTTATGTATGAAGAAAACGACGATGGAACAATCGAAAAAATAGAACTGCATTAACCTGAATGAGTTGTAGATAAACACAGATCGCCCAGACAAGGTTTTTATCCATCTCTATCTGCGTTAATCTGCATCTCAATACTGGAGAGTGGAATGAGCGACAAGTTAATCGTTGAAGCCGGCCAATGTTCACAAGCCGGTCTCAAAGCGCAAAATGAGGACTGCTGTGGCATCCGCATCCCCGAAGGCATGGAACTCATACACAAGGGCATTATTGCCATCACCGCCGATGGTGTCGGCTCCAGTGAAGCCGGCAAAGAAGCCAGTGAATATTGTGTGCAGGGTTTCATCAGCGATTATCTCAGCACACCGATGTCCTGGAGTGTTAAAACGGCCGGTGATCGCATTATCCGCTCACTCAATCCTGGTTATACAGTCAGGGGCAAAGGCGCTATGAATCTGAATTAAGTCTGGCTTCCACACTGGCTGTGCTGGTGTTGAAATCGACCACCGCCCATTTGTTTCATGTCGGTGACTCACGCATTTATCGTATCCGAAACAAGCAGATCAAATGCCTGACCAAGGATCACCGCCTGATTGTTGATCGCAACAAAACCTATCTGGCTCGCGCCATGGGTGGTGAGCATGAGGTGCATTTCGATTATGCCCAACATGATTTAAAAGCTGATGATATATATCTACTCAGCACCGATGGCATTCATGAGTTCCTTAACGATCAAACCATCCAGTCATTGGCCACCTCAACCGAAGATCCTGAAAGCGCTGCCACAAACATGATTGAAGCTGCCCTTGCCGCTGGCAGTGATGATAATGTAACCTGCCAAATCATTCGCATCAAACAACTGCCCAATCAGGACGAAAACGAATACTACCGCCAACTAACCGCCTTGCCCTTCCCGCCACCATTGCAGGCGGGCATGTCACTCGATGGTTACCGCATCATCAAGGAGCTGCATAGCAGTGTCACCATTCAAGTCTATCTGGCTGAAGATATTGAGCACGGTGATACGGTGGTGATCAAAACGCCATCGGTGAACTTTGAAGATGATCCGGCATATATTGATCGCTTCCTGCATGAGGTCTGGGTGGGTCGCCGTCTGAATAGCCCGTTTGTGTTTAAAGTACATCAACTCAAACGCCAGCGCAGTTGCATGTATTATGTCACTGAATTTCTCGAAGGCCGCTCGCTGGCACAATGGATACTCGATAATCCCGAACCCGATCTCGATGAAGTGCGCGATATCGTCGAGCAGATCATCAAGGGTTTACGCGCTTTCCATCGCAAAGAGATGGTGCATCAGGATATCAAACCTGAAAATATCATGATTGATAAACACAATAGAATCAAAGTCATCGATTTTGGTTCCACCCAGGTTGCAGGTTTAAAAGAGGTGCATACCCCCATTGAGCAACTCAATATTGAAGGCACAGCCAATTATATCGCGCCTGAGTTATTTGATGGCTTTGAAGGCACACCGCACAGCGATATGTATTCACTCGGCATCAGTGTGTATGAAATGCTCAGCGGCGGCCATTTCCCTTACGGCAAACTCGAGGAAGCCAAAGCACATAAACATTACCGTTACACATCGTTACGCAATTATAATACATCGGTACCCGTCTGGATGGATGGTGCTATCGAAAAGGCCGTGCAGAAAAAACCCGATATGCGTTATGAAACTTTTTCAGAATTCTTGTTTGATCTGAATAAACCCAATCCGGCATTGATGAAAACAAGCGCGCCCTTGTTTGAGCGCAACCCGGTTCAATTCTGGCGCATATCATCGTGTCTGTTGCTGCTACTCAATATCTTTTTTATCTACCTGCTACTGAAATAAGACCGCCTGAATTCAGATCATAAAAAAAGCGGCTCCATAAACAGGAGCCGCTTTTCGATAAGGCCAAGCCTACCTTAATGGCTGGCCATATCTTCTTCAGGATTGGCGCTGATATGGTGGATTGCCAAATCCGCACCCATGAACTCTTCTTCTTCAGTCAAGCGCAGGCCGATCGTTGCTTTAATGATGCCGAAGACCACAAAGCCTGCCACTACTGCAATTCCAACACCGGTCAATGTACCCACCAGCTGTGCCATAAAGGTTACACCACCAGCACCGCCCATGGCTGTTGTACCGAAGATACCAGCAGCAATGCCACCCCATGCACCGCATACACCATGCAAAGGAATCACGCCGAGCACATCATCAATCTTTAACTTGTTTTGAATGTATTCAAAGCCAAGCACAAACACTGTGCCCGCAATCGAGCCAATGGCCAACGCACCAATCGGATGCACCAGATCGGAACCTGCACAAATCGCCACCAGCCCAGCCAGTGCACCATTGTGCACAAAGCCCGGATCATTTTTACCCACCACCAGCGCCGCCAGCAAACCACCGACCATCGCTAGCAATGAATTGATCGCAACCAAGCCCGAAGCGCCATCTGCCGTACCTGCACTCATCACATTAAAGCCAAACCAACCCACACACAGTATCCATGAGCCCAAAGCCAAAAATGGGATATTGGATGGTAAAATGGCATTCACCGTACCATCGGCTTTATAGCGTCCTTTACGTGCTCCGATCAATACAACCGCACCGAGTGCCAGAAAACCACCCATCGCATGCACCACAACAGAACCGGCAAAATCATGAAACTCAGCCCCGAAATTGGCCGACAACCACGCCTGATAACCATAATTACCAGCCCAGATCATGCCCTCATAAAACGGATATACCAACGATATGATGATGATCGTCGCCAGCGCATTCGGCCAGAATCTAGCCCGCTCGGTAATGCCGCCGGATATGATTGCGGCAATGGCTGCGGCAAAGGTCAGCAAAAAGAAGAAATGCACCATTTCATAACCATTCTCTGCACCACCCAGCACATTCAGCTCCGATACCGGCGCGAAGAAATTGATACCATAAGCCACCGAAAAACCAACAAAGAAATAGGCCACGGTAGAAAAACCGAAATCACTGATTACACGCACCAATGAGTTCACCTGATTCTTCTTGCGCACCGTGCCAACCTCCAAAAAGGCGAAACCGGCATGCATGGCCAACACCATGGCTGCTCCCATGGTCAGAAAAAAAACGTCAAAACCTGCAGTATTCATTTATTCATCCCTCCCCAAATCCAATTACAATTACGACAACGCATCTTCGTTTTCTTCACCGGTACGAATACGAATCACTCGCTCCACCGGTGTTACAAATATCTTTCCATCACCAATTTTTCCGGAGCTGGCAGCATTACGAATCGCCTCAATCGCGACATCCACCTGATCTTCTGAAACCACAATGCTGACTTCGGTTTTCGGCACGAAATCCACATTGTATTCCGCCCCACGGTATAACTCGGTATGCCCCTTTTGACGACCATGACCACGCACTTCAACTATCGTCATGCCATTGATTCCGGCCTCTATTAATGCATCTTTTACATCATCCAGTTTAAATGGTTTGATAATTGCTCGAATCATTTTCATAAGTTCTAGTCTCCCCGTATCGTGATAGTTCCCTGCACACTAACCAACAACAGTTCTTCTGGAAAACATATTGATTAACCCAATTTCTAAGAAAAACTGAGCTTATTGATAATCAGGTGCTTTTTTAAATTCCTGTAAACATTGTTCAGGATCATTCGAATGAAATAAAATCAAACTCTCGAACTCCTCTGAGGCTTCAATACCAATGGCGTTAAAGCAAATCGCCATTTTATCCTCTGCCACTCGAATGACGACACCTTCAGCACAGAGCGGCAATTCATGCATATAATGGCCGATTAACATCTCGACCTTGCATTTACACCCCACAGACAACAACCGATGAGCTTGTACCAAAATACCATTCATGCTCAAATCGAGCACCACCACGTCCACTGAAGCCTCATCAACAGGCGTTACTCGCGCTGCTATAGATATATTAGAACGCGTAAATTCTCTGACATTCCCTCTATCTATCATATCAACTGGCTCCTGTGCATTTATCATGTTCGTCGAAGGCTCGAACAATTGTTCCCAATTGTCTCAAATTGCATGTTCAACAGCTACTCAGTAATTTTGTATATTCTTTCATCACCTTGGGTAAGAACCGGGTTAATGATCCACCGTATCTTGGGTTAACCTCAAACACCTTTACCTGGCCATGAACAAGTTTAAAGTTAAAACAACACAAACCCTCAAATCGAAGGTGATTTAGAATAGATTCAAATGTATCAATTTGGGAGAATGGAACAACTTTTCCGCTTGGTGCCTTGCAACCCACACCTTTAACAAACAAGTCTTTTTCAAATGTAAATTGAAGTGTTCTATGGAACGTTATTTTGCCCCCAACCATCAATATATGCGTAGTGAATTCATCTTTTCCTGTAATATATTCCTGCCGGTAATAGTCATCCGAATCAATGAACTTTTGAAATATTTTTTCTTCTTTGCTATGATGAATAATCCTTGAACGTGAACCAAATTCATCAATGCGTTTTTTCAAAATATAAGGAAAGGATGGTATGGCTGTGATATTCGGGATCATGTCCCCGAACCCCGACGCGATCATGAATTGATTAAACAATAATTTATCATTGCATGTCTCTAATGCCAGCATCGGAGGAATAAAACATTTTTTGCCATTGAGTTCAGGGTGGTGGTCAATAAGATAAGCAATATCTGTTAAATGTTGAGGTACAAGAATATCAAATTCATTGAGATCAACAGTGTCAAAGCTTTTAAAGAAGGGTGTGTAACGCCAGCGACCAAGCGCCTTACATATATGATCGCCCCAACCATACTTATCTGAGAAAAGAATTTTTCGGCTATGCAAGAAGGTTTTCATAATAAATATTTTTGTTGGCAAGTCATTTTTTATTCCCAGCTATGGCTGCTTCAAAACAGGTGCAAGCGTTAGCCTGGCAA
>CAYOTF010000138.1:0-4934 GCA_964406805.1 uncultured Zetaproteobacteria bacterium
CCTGGTACCTTTGGGGCTTCTCGAAGAAAACGCATGAAGTGACGTACTTGGATAAACAAATTGTCATACAAATATTATTGATAAAGAGTGTTAACCTGATTTTGTAAATCTAGATCATGGATAAGCCCTATTTATTTCTCAAAAATGGTTCAAGCCTCTAGGAATAAAACCTACAAAGAGCAGATTTAGTGAGCAGGAAGGCGGGTTGCTGGCTGGCTCCTCCTAGATTTGAAATTTGTTTTGGAACTTGATACAATATTGTCTCAAGTTTTATAGTAATTGATATTCAAATAGAGTGTCAAACTGATTACGTAAATCTCACTCAAAGTGTGAAACCATTTGGATTCGAACCAAAACTAGAATCTTTTTCTTGAATGTTAATCTTATGTCATGCATTAGTCAAACTTGTATGATTCATTTTCTTTTCATACTCTGAACTATGAGTCATCTTGTGAGCAAAACTATCCAAATTTCAAAAAATTTAGAAAAAGTACTAGCTCAAAAAGCCCCTGAAGTCCTGGAAATCTATCAAAACTATCTAGAGTTATTGGAAGATATAGAGATTAAGGATTAGTTTTTCCTTTTTTGTAATCTAGAAAATAAAAAAGAGAAGAGATTGCACCAACATGCAATCTTTGAATATTGTACTGCAAGTACACATCCAACAGATTATTTTACATCATCTAAAATATCAGATTATGTATGCTCATTTTGAGCATATTTTTGGAATTTTAGTTCAAAATGTGTGTTTATTGTGTGGGGCAAATCATGAATCAATGTAAAGTAATTGTAATTGATGATGATCTTGATTTTAGATCTGTAATTCCTGAATTTCTGAATATGAACAGCATCAATGTATTGACAACAGGTTGTAATGGAAAAGATGCTGTAGAATTGTACAAACAATATTGCCCTGATGTTGTATTGATGGATTTAAACATGTCAGAGTATGATGGATTTTATGGATTAGAAAATCTTCAAAGAATTTATTCAGATGTGAAAGTAATCATAATTACTGGCAATAATGATGTTGAGATAAAAAAGAGACTCTTGGAATTGGGGTCTACGATTATTCTTAAATCATTTAAAATCAATCATGTGATTGAAACAATTCACAAATTAACAATTCATTCATCAATAGATCCATTAGTTACCTAGTCATCAAAATTGTTGTCGATTCTTACTATTTCTTTCATATCAAAATGATGGGTTCAATTCTATTTAATCGAACTTGATTTACATTTGATACTAACTGTTAATCATAAATGAAGTACAAAATTAGGACAATATTTTCTGACTAATCTTTGTTTTTTATATTTAGACTCAAATTATTACCCAAAAAGGTAGGTGAATCCCCGTGGAGTTGAACCCATTTGCGGTATTGAACTAAAAGTTAGATACTCTCATTTTAGATCATTTCATTTGGATGGGTTTTTTTCTGTGAAATTACCAAAATTCTAAATTTTGTAGGCACATTTGGAACTTTTCTTGAGACAAGTTAGTACCCTAGTCCGGTAGATGTGAAAGGAACTTTTTTCAGGTCAAAATGGTATCTAAAACTTTATGGATTCAAAACCGAGAGTGAGTTTTGTGAAATTAGTTCGATGCCCGCCCTTTTTGTTTATAAATAAATCTTAATTTTCCCAAATTTTTTTCCTTTAGATAAACCGAATTATTTTTATAAATTCATCAAAGATGGAAACAAAAATAGACTTCGGGCAAGAGATATTCATCAAATCGTAGATGTTTTTGCTTCCAAAAATGTTAAAATATTAAACATACTTTGTTTACAAATAACGATTTGATAAAAACTAATATCTTATTTTTATTAGTTCCAATACTTTTGATTCTATTTTTTCAAACAAATCTTTATGATTATGTCTTTGCACTTCATAATACATATGATCATGACATCAATACACTCTTACATGATGAAGAAACAAAAACTTTTGAGCAAAGTGCAAAAGAAAACATGCTTTTGGCAGAATCCTACATCAAACAAAAAAAATATGCATATGCTGCATTACATTATGATAAAGTAGCAAAAGTTCATGAAGGTGCAAGTCTATATCACATTTACTTGGGAGAATGTGATGACATTGAAAAAGACATGGAGCACTGTGGCGAATCATTCTATCACAAAAACCAAGCAGCAAAATTTTACACCATGTCTGCATTAAATTATGTCAAAATCAATGAGCATCAAAGTGCAGCAGATCAATATTCTATGGCTGCTTTGAACCATGTATTTTTAGGCCATTTTGGGGATGCGTCTGATAATTATTCAGGATCTGCTTACCATTTTGCAAAATCAAACCATATCCAAGACTTCAAAAAACAACATGCTTTATCATTGAAATACAAAAGAATGTTGACATTTGGTGAAGATTACATCCTTCCACCTTTACATCAAATTTACTTGGTTGACGATCCGACAAAAATTATTTGCAAAGATAGATTATTTTCACTAATTTTCAAACGTGCAAATAGTATGCCTAACTGCGTTCTACCATATACGGCATCAAAATTGATTGAACGTGGTTGGGGATATCGTTAATTATGATCTTATGTATTTTTTTGATTATTTTCATACCTACAAAAATACTAATAACCTAGTTAAAAAAACTGATTCTGATTGAATAACGAATTAGGACGTAAAATAACTAGTCTTACATTAATGACAATAATGGTTGCCGGTGGTATGACATTTGCAGCACCAGGCTTTATGCCAGCTGCACATGCAGCCAACGCCAACCTATTTGTTTCCGCAGAAAACTCACAGTTTGATAACTACATGTCAGGACCTCAAGTAATTGAGGTCGTTGTAATTGATAGTGATATTGTTGATACTGATCAAGCAAAAGGTGAACCAGACGTTACAATAAACGGTAAGATCCTGAGAATGGCTCAAGCCGTTGATGGTAACTGGTATGGTTACTTTGCAGACAGAACACAAGCACAAATTGCAGACTCAACTGTAAATTCAGTAGCTAACGGAACCGGACTTGATTTCGGTACGTTCTGTGACGCCACTTCAGGTACAAGTGTACTTGGATTTAGTGTTTCAGAAACATCTGGATTTGCTGTTCCAACAGAAGGATCAGGACAAGGTGGTCTTCTAACTTCCGGTGCAAGCGATGGTGCAGTAATCACCTCAACATGTACTGGAGTACAATTGTTTAATTCTTCAAGTACTGAAGTAAACGGTACTGGAACAGTTGCAATGAATGTATTAAGAGAAGCAAAAGATCTTAACACTGGTGCAGGTATCTCAACTGTATCTGTTGGTCAAATTGGATTTGAAAATGGTGCATTAACTTCAGGTACAACAGATACTGCTGACCTTGCAGGTGTATGGCCTTTCATTCAGCTATATCCACTCAGCGTCGGCGGTAACGTCGTAGTACAGTATAACAAAGGTGGTGGTGCTCAAACTACTACTCTAACCTTTGATACTACTGAAGGATATTCAAGTGCAAGCTTGGACAGAACTGTATATCCACAAAGTGCACAAGTTCATCTAACAATCACTGACTTGTGGCTAAACATTGACCCAACAGACGAAGACTCTTGGACGTTTGCTACTAACAGTACAAACAGTACTGGAACTGGTACATTCTACCAAGTCTTTAACGAGAATGGTGGACAAGCAGGTGACGGCGTAGCTAATGGTGTTCAAAACATCAGATCCAATCTAGGTGATTTGATGATTGAGACCCAAGGTATTCTGATACTCAATACAAACACACAAGGTGCTACTAATCCTGTCGTAACAATTCAAGACAACGATGATTCTGCAATCTCATGTACAACAGCAGCAAGTGCTAATACATGTTCTACAACTGGTTCCGCTACTACTGGACAATTAGGTATTAACACTCAACCAGTTACAATCACTGAACAAGGACCAAACAGCAGCGTCTTTGGTACTTATGATGAAGGAGATACCTCCGTACTCATAATGACCTCAAACGCAGCTAGAGGAACTTCGGCAACTGTTATCTGGAATGAGGTTCCAGTAACTGTTATAGCAAGATTTGACTTTGCAACTATTGACATCCAACCAATTGATGACGAATGGGGCTCTGGTGAAGAGATTCCAGTAGTCTTAGTTGATGGTGATGCCAACAAGAACAGCAGAGCAGATGAAGATTTGGATCTAATTACAAATTCTACTAGATTAATCCCATCATTAAAGACAGGTACGCCATTTACTCTAGAAAGTGGTGATGATGCAATTATTTATGATGAAATAAATATTGCTGCAGATACTGGATTCACTACTCTAACACCAACAACTGGAATTCAGAATTTTTGGGAGTCTGATACTACTGTTCAATCTTTTAGTCAGAGAATGATAGTTGATTTTCAATTTCCATCAACTGCTAATCAAACCTTTGTCGATCTAGATATTAGCACTTCACCCACGGAAAGACCCGCACTAGTAATTGATTTGAATGGCAGGACATTAGGTGATTTGAAGAATACATTAAAAGATCCTCGTACTGGTTCATCTGATGATTTTAGAGGTACAAATCTGATTAATTATGATGTACAATCCTTCAACAAAGATCTTGTGGAGGGCACTTTTAATTTTACTAGTGCTTATCTTTTAGTTAAAAATGACGGCACTGATTTTACATTTGCTGATGTGACTAACACAGCTCAATCTGCTGCTGTAAATGTAGTTTCTCTTACTAATAATACTGCACTTAGAGGACTTTTCAGCTTAAACGGTAGTAATGGTGCAATCTATTCAAACATCTTTGATACTTCATTCTTTGATAACTCTGATCAGATTGGTTTGATGTTTGCCTTTGATACGCTTGATCTTGAACAGCCTAATTTAGGAAATGTAACTGCACATCCAATTGTTGTTGACTTCTTCTCATTTGGATTTACCGATGATGGTAACGATGCCGGTGAAAGGGTGT
>CAYOTF010000138.1:5034-7350 GCA_964406805.1 uncultured Zetaproteobacteria bacterium
GACTTCTTCTCATTTGGATTTACCGATGATGGTAACGATGCCGGTGAAAGGGTGTCTAACCAAATCGTTAGATTTGAATTAGAAGAGACAGGTGATAACACAAGTACCTTTATCGGTACCATTGAGTATATCATGATCAATCAGCTAAACATCCTCCAAGAATCTACTTACACTGCTCTTACCCCAATTGCAGATGATCCAACTTTCATCGTAATTGAGGATTTGACCGATGAGGATGCACCAAGAATCAATTATAATGATTTGGGTGCAGACGGTGTAGTTACACCCGTAGCTGATCAGGAAGAGGCTCCAAGCCACTCTGGTGTAGTGTCATTTAATTCTGATAACTACAAAGTCGCAGATACTGTCGAAATTACTCTTGAAGACCAAGATCTAAACACCGATTCTGATTTGATTGATATCTTTACAGTCGTTTCAACTGCCAATGACCAAGCATTTGATGCAGTAGGCCGAGCTGGCTTACTTGTTGATTTGAGCTTTGGTGACTTGGGACGAATGTTAGATGTCACATTTGATGACGAAAGATGGTTAGCATCTGGTGAAACAGGAGACAGTGGAACCGTTACTTGCGGAACTGCTGTTGCCACAGGTATTGATGACGGTCTTGGCGCAACAGGATTTACTCTAGTTGAGACAGGAACTGACACTGGTGTATTCTTTGGTGACTTCCAAGTCCCTTCAAACTATTGTAAGAGATCTGGAGCCACTGGTACTGCCGGTGTATCTTCAACTACTACAGGTACTGATATCGAAGTAAACTATGTTGATTACAGAGACGCATCCGGTGAAATCATCGAGGTCGGCGATTCTGCAGGCATTAGAGCCAATGTTGGTTCTATCAGTCTTGACAGAACCGTATATCCCGTTCCATGGGGTGCACTTGCTGACTTTGGAGGTACCACTGGTGCTAACACACCAAACAGTCTATCTGTATTCCCAGTCCACAAAACTGGAATTACAACCAATGTAGATACTACTGCTGAAACTCTAGGTAATGGTGACTTGATAATCCACGTGAGAGTCAATGATCCTGACCTTGATCTAAATCCTATGGGTGAAGATACAATGAGTACAGATACTGCAGCAACAGCTGTTGGACCTGTAAAGATTACAGTATCCAGAGGTTCTGATACCGTTACCCTTGCATATGCAGGTGGTGCTGGTAGCAATACCAATGGAATAATCGACGTCGGTGATGATAGTGCATCAACTACAAGAACCCTAGGAACAATCACTGAGATTGCTCCTGACGCAGGTATCTTCGAGCTTGACTTTACTATCCGATACACTGATGGACCAGCTTCTACAGTCTGTCCAGTAACTACTGTCTTTACAAGCTTAGATGGTGATACTGGTACTGCAGAATCTGATAGATTCGATGCTGTATCTACTACTGGTGAATACTGTATTCTACAAGGTGATATTCTCACTGTACAGTACACAGATGCAACAGATGCATCTGGTGATGTCAACACTGTAACTGACTCTGCAACATTCGATCTTCGAAATGGTGTATTGCAGTCAGACAAGTCTGTTTACATTATCGGTAGCGATATGATACTAACTATCATTGAACCTGACTGGGACCTTGAAAGCGATGGCGCAGAAACCTATGATCTCGATGTAATCGAGTGGGATTCAGATGCAGTAACTACCACCATGGGTAACCTAGGTGTTGGTGAAGTTGAATTTGACCCAGAACCAACAGACTTTAGAGAAACAGGTGACTCTACTGGAATCTTCCAGATTGTCATCGAAATTCCTCAAGCACTAAGCGGTGATAACCTCGAGAGAGGAGAGGAAATAGTTCTAGAGTATACTGATTGGGGACCATCTGGTAGCGACTTTGTCGGACAAGAAGATGAAGATGTTAACGTAACAGTCTTCACATCAAACTTCGGAGCAACTGTTGAACTAGACCAGAAGGTCTATACCTGGACTGATAAAGTCTACATCACAATTGTCGCACCTGATCACAACTTCGATTCTGACTTGATTGATGAGATTGGAGAAACTAGTTCAGACCCAATAAAGGTCTCAACTAGAGGATTCAATATGAATACATACAAGTTAGTCGAGACAGGTACTGACACAGGCATCTTTACTGGTGAAGTAATACTCACTGGTTTCTTACATGATGCTGACGGTGATCTAAACACAGGTAATACATCTGGTCAAGATACCAATCCAAGAACCGGCGATGCCGCAGGAGCTAACAAGAACTCCAGAGGCCCAACCGACGGATTCCTACAAACTGATGAAGATGACGGACTTACTGTCTCCTTTGAATTCTCA
>CAYOTF010000139.1:0-7303 GCA_964406805.1 uncultured Zetaproteobacteria bacterium
CAAAAAAACATTGAATTCTTGATATGTAAAAGAAACTTTACCCTCGTTATTCTCAAATGAGTACCCTTGTTCATTAATTGCAAACTTATGATGAGCTATTGCATCTCGAATGGTTTTTATATCTTTCACATCCTCTGTAAAATCTTTGTCTTGATTTTTATATTCCTCTTTTATCAAAATTAATGGCAATAGCCTATATATACCAAAATTTTGATTTAAAAGAGGCTCTGTTGTGCCAAACTTCTCTTGAAAATTCTTCTTTATTTGACCTAAAGTTAATTCGTCTGAACCATTATCATAAGTATGGAGAAGAAATTCTACATATTTTAAATGGGCATTTATTCTCAAAATATCTTGCATGAAATTTCCTATTGATAGCTAACATTCATATAGACAGAATGGGCTGATATTGTGATAGACATAATATATATATTGACTGTGCATAGTCTCCGCTCCCTTACTGTGTTTTATGCCTGAAAAACACCATAAACCCGAGCCGGGTAAAAAGCAAACAGCGTCGCCGGGGCGTGATGCGGCATTATATCGAAGCTTTTCCCGACAAATGACTGGTTTTATTTACCAGTGATGACCTGAGCGGGTATCTTATATGCTAGGTAGAAAGGGTACGGTATAACAGTTATTCCATTACTTTTTTGCGTAGCGATTTGGTTTGGCTGCGTTTGTTTTTACTTTCCAATCGGCGTTTGATGGATGAGCGGGATTTGCGTGTGGGCTGCCTTCGTTTCGGAATGGTAATCGCGGCTTTGATCAGTTCTTGCAGGCGATGCAAGGCATCGGCTTTGTTGAGTTCCTGGCTGCGATGGGATTGGGCTTTGATGATGATCACGCCCTGGGTGTTGATGCGCCGATCTCTGAACTGCAACAAACGCTGTTTGAAGTGTTCGGGTAAGGATGAAGCGTGGATATCAAAGCGCAAATGAATCGCACTTGATACTTTATTCACATTCTGACCACCGGCACCTTGTGCGCGGATGGCTTGCAGATCAATTTCATTATCCGTGATGTGCACGGTATCGGTGATTTTTAGCATGCTTTAAACCGCGAACTCACGCACGGAATAACGATCTTTCGGGGTGATCTCTTTGCTCATGAATTGAGCTTTCTTGCCGCTATAAATGGTATCGCTGAGCCATTGTTGTTCGGCTTCAATATCGGCTTCGCGGATGGATTTACTCCATACGCCTTTTTTACCATTGTGGCTGAAATCAGCCAGCCAACGGTAATCGCGGGCCTTTAAATCATCCTTTTTTTCAAACGGAGCACGCACAGCAAATAGGCGCTGAGTTTTTTCGCGTGCGCCTGCCAGCAATGCCGCCATGGCCAGCTTACCCGAATTGGGCAATGCCTTGCTCAACACATGCAAGGTGGCTTGGGCATCATTGACAGCCCGGTGTCCATCAAAGAAAAAGCCGAGTTTGTAAGCGATATAATCGAGTTTAAGACTGGAAATATCTTCATCCTGCCAGGGGATATCATTGAAGCTGCAAGCCCAGTTGGCGTGTTGGGCGATAGGCAAACGCCGCTCCAATACCTGTCGATCGAATCGAGCATTGTGGGCGATGATCAAATCGGCTTTTTCAAGCCAGTGATTGATTGCATCATCATCAAGCTTCTGACCGGCCACCATTGCATCGCTGATGCCGGTGATCTGCTTGACGATGTCGGAGAGTGGTTCATGCGGATCTTCAAAGCCATCGTAGGTGTGCAGGATACGATAAATAAGGCCGGAGCCGGCATCGTATTCAAAGGCAATGAAGCCGAGTTCGATGATTTTATCCTTGGCTGTATCGAGCCCTGTGGTTTCGGTATCAATCACAATACCGAGGCGGGCAGTTTTGGGTTCACCCTGCCAATAGCGCTCGGGTGGATTAAGTCGTTCAATCACCCGGTATTGATCCGACTGCTGCAGATGTTGAATGGCATCGTTATCGTTCATTATAGCTCACCTCACAAGCTGCGAATCATGCACGTTCTTATGGAGTTCTTAAACCGGGTCGCCTGATTTATTGCCTGGATTGAGTGAGTTTGATGTTGCCGTCAAAGAATGCGGTAGATCTTTTGAGACAATGCAAATTCCCTACAAGGTGGAAATACTGAACAATCTGTTGGCTATCATTGCAGATAAGGTGGCAGGCCATTCTAATCAGGACAGTGCATTTTTCAGAGTATTCTTAACCGCTTAATCGGATGCATCAGGCTCTGCTGTTCGCTGGGTAGGAATAACATATACTCTCGCTCCTTATGAATGCTCAAGACCAACAATTAGATCGCTTGTCCGATGATATTCCAATCTGCATGCAAGCGCAGCAAGGCAGCTTTCGTAATCGTTTGCGTCGCATGCGTACGCGTATGAAACAGCAAAAAGATATTCGACAGGCGCTGGCGCAATTGCAGCAGGATATTGAAAAATCAAAAAAAATACTAACCGAACGTAAAGCTGTACTGCCGGAGATTCATTATCCGGATGCTTTGCCGGTCAGTCAGATGCGCCAGGATATTGCCGATGCGATTGCAGCGCATCAGGTGGTGATTGTAGCCGGAGAGACGGGCTCGGGTAAAACCACTCAAATCCCTAAACTGTGTTTGGAGATGGGGCGCGGTATTGCTGCAATGATCGGCCATACGCAACCGCGCCGCATTGCTGCGCGCAGTGTGGCAACGCGTATTGCAGAGGAATTGGGTAGCTGCATTGGTGAGGCTGTGGGCTATAAAATTCGTTTTTCCGATCAGACCCGTCGCAACAGCTATATTAAATTGATGACGGACGGCATTTTACTGGCTGAAGTGCATCACGATCCCTTGTTGTGGCAATACGACACC
Source organism: uncultured Zetaproteobacteria bacterium (assembly GCA_964406805.1). Taxonomy (GTDB): domain Bacteria; phylum Pseudomonadota; class Zetaproteobacteria; order Mariprofundales; family Mariprofundaceae; genus Mariprofundus. The sequence continues at coordinate 2,842 of CAYOTF010000139.1, forward strand.
ATCATTATCGATGAAGCCCATGAGCGCAGTTTGAATATCGATTTTTTACTGGGGTATTTGAAGAAAATTTTAGTCAAACGCCGTGACTTGAAACTCATCATTACGTCAGCGACCATCAACACCGAACGTTTCTCGCGTTTTTTTAACGGCGCTCCGGTGATTGAGGTTTCCGGCCGCAGTTATCCGGTTGATGTTGAATATCGACCGTTGCGAAGCGATGATAACAATGCGGAACAGGACTTTCATCAAGCCATGATTGCGGCGGTTGATGAAGCTGCCAGTTATGACCGGCTCGGCGATATATTGATTTTTTTGCCGGGTGAGCGCGAGATTCGTGATGCGACCCATGCCCTGCAACAGCATCATATGAGCGACACTGAAATCCTGCCCTTGTATTCACGTTTATCACCGGCGGAACAGGATAGGATATTTAAAACCCATCGTGGCCGACGCATTGTACTGGCAACGAATGTGGCTGAAACATCGTTAACAGTGCCGGGTATTCGGTTTGTGATTGATTCAGGGCTGGCGCGCATCAGTCGTTATAGCTCCCAGCGCAAGATTCAATGTTTACCGATTGAGCCGATTTCTCAGGCCAGTGCCAATCAGCGTGCTGGTCGTTGCGGGCGAGTTGCGGCAGGCATTTGCTTTCGGCTGTATGGAGAAGATGATTTTAATCATCGCCCTGAACACACTGATCCTGAAATTCGCCGCACGCATCTGGGCAAGGTGATTTTACAGATGTTGAGTTTGAGGCTCGGTCGCATTGAAGACTTTACCTTTATGGAGCCACCGGAAAAGCGCGCGATAGGTGATGGTTACCGGCTGTTGGAAGAATTGCAGGCCATTGAAGCAGGGGCGCAGGGTGAGCCTCGAAAACTCACGAACATAGGGCAAGATATGGTTCGTTTGCCTGTCGACCCACGTTTGGCGCGCATGTTAGTGCAGGCCAATCAGGAGCGCGCCTTGTCTGAGGTGCTGATTATTGTTGCGGCCTTGTCGGTTCAGGATCCGCATCTGCGCCCGGTTGAATTTCAACAGCAGGCTGATGCCAAACACCGTTTGTTTAAAGATGAAACATCCGATTTTTTATCCTGGCTGAAACTATGGAACTGGTATGATAAGCAGGCCAAACATGGCAGCCGTGGCCAGCTGAGAAAAGCCTGTCAGCAACATTATCTGGCTTATATGCGCATGCGTGAGTGGCATGATTTGCACAGTCAGTTGTTGAGTGTGGTGGGTGAACTCAAGATGCGTAGCAATAAGCAGCCGGCAACAGCCGATAGTGTGCATCGCTCGCTGTTGTCCGGTCTGTTGAGCCATGTCGCTTTACGCCATCCCGAGAAAGGTTATCTGGGTGCACGCAATCTGCAGTTGTTTTTGTTCCCGGGTTCATCCTTGAGCAAGAAACCACCCAAGTGGCTGATGGCAGCGAGTCTGCTAGCAACCACACGTGTGTTTGCCCGTTGTGTTGCACCAATTGATCCAGGCTGGCTGGAAGCCTTGGGCGCGCATCTGATCAAGCGCCAATACAGCGAACCGCACTGGTCGACGAAGACGGCTCAAGTGTCGGTGTATGAAAAAATATCCTTGTACGGCCTGCCGATTGTTACGGCTCGTCGTATCTCGTATGGCAATATTGATCCGGTTATCTCGCGCCAGCTGTTTATTCGCCATGCGCTGGTACAGATGGAATACCATACGCAAGCTGAATTCTTCAAATACAATCGATCTTTACTACATAAACTTGAGAAAATGGAGCACAAGATTCGACGCAAGGATTTATTGGCCGATGAACAGACGCGTTATGATTTTTTTGATGTCCGTATTCCTGCGGATATGTGCAATGGCAAAGCGTTTGAACACTGGCGTAAATCGGTGGAACAAGAGCAGCCGCGTTTGTTGTTTATGTCCGAAACTCTGTTGTTGCATGAGCATGCCAGCGCTGTGGATGCGGGAGACTTCCCCAATCGCATGCAGGTGAAACAGTTGAACTTAAAACTCAGTTATCATTTTGACCCCAGCCACAAAGCCGATGGCATCACCGTGCATGTACCGCTTGCAGCCTTGGGACAGCTGGAAAGCCATGCCTTTGAATGGCTGGTACCGGGCATGCTGGTGGAGAAGCTGATTGCATTGATCAAAGCCCTGCCCAAGTCGATGCGTAAACAGGTTGTGCCGGCACCGAATTTTGCCAAAGCCTGCGCGGAGAGTATGGATTTTGCTCAAGGCGCGTTGTTGCGCTCTTTTTCCAAAGCATTGCAGCGCATGACAGGCATTGATATTGCGGTGCGTGACTGGCCCATGGATAAATTGGCGCCACATTTGTTGATGAACTTTTCTGTGTACGATGAGCAGGGGAAAAATATTGCCCGTGATACAAACCTAGCGTTGTTGCAACATCGTTTTGCGCAGCAGGTGCGTAGTGGTTTACAGGCGGGTGGTGCGCAGCTTGCGAGGCCGAAAAAAAATAGCGTAGAGACTGCTGCGAATGATATTCGGCGCACGGCTATCACACGTTGGGATTTTGGGGTGTTACCTGAAGTGATAGAGCAACGGCAGGGGCGGTTGAGCTTGCAGTTGTTTCCGGCCTTGGTGGATCATCAGAAAAATGTGGCTATTGAGTTGTTTGAAAGCAGAGCCGCTGCCGATCGTGCCATGGTTGATGGACTGCGCCGTTTGTTTATGCTGAGTTTAAATACTCAGGTGCAATACTTGCGTCAGCATTTACCCAATCAACGCGAAATAAGCTTGCTCTACGCCGGGCTGAATCACCGCAGCGATCTGCTCGATGATCTGATTTGCAATGTGGTTGATAGTTTGTTTATGTGCGATCCGATGCCACGCAATCAAAGTGATTTTGAAGCGCGACTGCAAGCACATCGAGGCAATATTATCGATCAAGGGACTCGCCTGGCTGGATATGTGCTCGAGAGTCTCCATGCGCATGCTCTATTGCAACAAAAGATCACTCAGGTGCGCGCTGCAGCGTTGGCTCCGGTGGTAGGTGATATTCAAGCCCAGCTTGATGCGTTGATGGGCGATGCTTTTGTACGCCAAACACCGCTCAACTGGTTGCAACATCTGCCACGTTTTATACAAGCGGCCAACATGCGTTTGCAGCGGGCAGGGCCGAATCTCAAACAGGATCAGCTGCATGCCGTTGTGTTGAAAGGTTTATGGAAAAATTACCAACATGAATACAAGCAGCGTCGCCAGCATCATGAAGATTATCAGGCACTGTTGGACTATCGCTGGCATTTGGAAGAGCTGCGGGTATCCTTATTTGCACAGAATTTAAAAACTTCTGTGCCCGTTTCGGTTAAACGACTTGAAAAGCGCTGGCTGGAATTAACCGCTTAGTGGTTGTAATCCGAGCTCCAGCTTGTTGGTTAACATTCGTTGTTTAGAACTCTTTTGACACCAAGTCGGAGATTTTATTGAGGATCGCCAGCAAGCCAGCCGGTACTTTGTTTTGGCAAAGCAGAGATGTGTAAATCACCACATCGCCAATAGCAGTTTCATGGGTGATCAGTATTTTACCCTGTTTGAGAATCACACCGTTGCAGATTGGATCGCCAAAACCGCCACAGATCGCCATGCGGCGGGTGGTTTCCATGACCATGGGCGAATATAGCGCAAACTCCTCACCTTCGGGTGTTTCTCCCACCTGGCTGATTAAGCGACCTTCCCCATCAATAATAATAATGCAGGCCATGTCTTGCTCGTGTCGAATGTGTTCAAGTTGATCGGATAAAGAAATAATAGCCTCCCGGAGATGTTGTTCGGCAACGTTGGATCGTGGGTAGAACTATTACCTTTCCAGTCAGGAAGTTCAACGAACAATATTGGGTGATGTCAGGTTGTTGACGGAGAGGGAAATTATGGTGAAATGGATGTGATGCGGTATTTCTGTAATTCAGCCGGCACATACCAATGCTCGCTATTGTAACCGATGCCGGCAGGTGCTGGTTTGATGCCATGAAAGCGTTTGTGCATCACTGGCAGCGAGTAGGGGGCAAAGAGAAAGACCATCGGTACATCATTATAAATTTCCTGTTGCATAATGTCGTAGTGTTGTTTGCGTTGTTGGCGGTCAAAGGTGCGGCGGGCGCTCTCAAGCGCGGCATCGACTGTTGCATTGTTATACGATAAAAAATTGAATTGCCGTGCTCCGGTTTGGGATGAGTGCCAGATGGTAAATTGATCGGGATCCGGTGATAATGACCAGCCGAGAATAACGGCATCAAATTGACGTTTGTTAATGAAATTCTCGATAAATGCAGACCATTCAATCAATCGAATTGTTACCTGAATGCCGATTGCTTTAAGTCGGTGCTGTATGATTGTGGCGGCATCGGCGCGTTGTTTGTTGCCATTATTGGTTAAAATGGTGAACGAAAAAGGCAAACCATTTTTATCCAGAATGCCATCGTTGTTGGAATCAATCCACCCTTCTTTG
>CAYOTF010000140.1:0-7123 GCA_964406805.1 uncultured Zetaproteobacteria bacterium
AACCCCTTGATTCCTCTAGCATATCGAAAAAACATTCATCACCAATAAGGTGACAGCATGTTTTTTTAATACACTATATAAACTGAAGTTTCACGCTTTTGAGATAAGATGAAGCCACTATTCACATCTTGTACTAGGAGGCGCTAGTTAACCAGCCATCTTAGGGAAAACAACTAAACAGATGGTTACAATATGTACCATATCTAGCCCCCTCTAGTCTTACTTCATTTCAAGCACCTTGAAAATAAACCGATCTTTAAAGCTTGTATGTCCCATAAATATGGGATGGATAGCAAATGTTTTTTTGATTACTACGTTAGAAAACTCTCTGTGTTGCTGCGGCATTTGATAAAGCAGCAATATAAACAGATTGACCCGCGTGTAGCTTTTGCCATGATTGCAGTGTGTCCGATACATCCCCTTTATCCGTTACCGAACTGACTGCTCGCATCAAACAAATGTTGGAGATTGGTTTTGCCAATATTCAGGTCAGTGGTGAAATATCGCGTTTAACGCGGCCATCATCCGGCCATCTGTATTTCACCATTAAGGATGCTCACGCTTCTATTTCTGCTGTTATCTGGCGTTCAACGGCCATGCGTTTGAAGGATATAGTGCAGGAGGGTGGTGAGTTTATATTTAGTGGTCATCTCAGCTTGTATGAACCACGCGGTACATATCAATTGATCATCAACCGCGTGCAAGCTGCCGGTGCAGGTAAGTTGGCGGCTGAATTTGAACGGCGAAAACAGCTGTTTGCAGCACAAGGTTATTTTGATGCGGCTCGCAAACAAAGCATTCCCGACTTAGCCCAACATATCGGTATCGTTACCTCGTTGACAGCGGCCGCCTTTGAAGATGTCAAAAAGGTCTTGCTCACACGTCCCGCATGGCTGCAACTCACCCTTGCTCCAGCAACGGTGCAAGGGCGTAGTGCGCCTGCCTCCATCGCCCGCGCCTTGCAAAATATCGCAGCCATGGCGCAAGCGCCGCAAGTGATACTGCTGGTGCGCGGCGGCGGCAGTATGGAAGATTTGTGGTGTTTTAATGATGAGGCGGTGGTCAAGGCTATTGCTGCTTGCTCGATTCCGATTATCTGCGGTATCGGCCATGAAATTGATACGACACTAGCCGATCTGGCTGCGGATCTGCGTGCCGCTACACCGTCCAATGCCGCCGAATTATGCTGTGCTAGCCGTGATGAATTGCGCCAGCGCATGCCACGGCTTGCGCGTTTAAGCCAGTTGCTCAACCAGCGTTTGCAGCAAAAGAATCGGGATCAACAGCACCTGCAGCAACGTCAGATTCAAGCCTGGCAACGCCATACCGATGCCCGTCACCATGCCAGTGAACAACGGGCATCACGTTTAAAACACGTTTATCACAATCGTATGAATACTATGCGTGAGCCGTTGCGTGTGATGGAAAAGCGTCTCATGCCATTGCAACCGATTCAGCGTTTGCAACAGCAGCGTTTGTTGCAAAGCCGCCAATCTGTCGCTTTGAATCAACACATACGCACACGCTTGCAGCAACAACAGCAAGCTTTGGGTGTTGCTGCCAGGCAGTTAAGTGAGCAAAAAAAACATATCCAGCGCAAACGCCAACAGCTGGCTATTCTCTGCGGTGAACTCAAAGAACTCGATCCATCGCGAGTACTCGATCGTGGTTACAATATTAGTTATGCTGCCGATGGACAGATCATCACCCAAGCTTCACAAGTTTGTGCGGGGGATGCTATGCAAGTGCGTTTCCGTGATGGCACAGTGCATAGCAAGGTGACATCAATCCAGCGATCAATTCAACAGCCGCAATCAACCACCCGGACAAGCAAGACATGAAAACAAGGAGCTCACTATGACCAAGCCGATGTTACGATTATTTATTTTTCTATGTACAGCCCTGTGGCTCACGCCTGCTCAGGCTAGCCAATGGGCTGGTATTCAAGGTGAAGTGGTCAGCGTTGAAATCGCCTATGCAGGCAACACGTTGTCACTTACCTGCTTTGGAAAAAAATGGCCTGCCAAAGCGCTCGGCAATGGTCGCTGGCATGGCTGGATCGGAATCGATCTCAAGCAAAAGATGGGTAAACACAATATTCTATGGCGCACGGGTAAAACTGTCATTGCCAATGATTTTCTTGTGGTGAACAAAGGTGTGTTTCGTATTTCTCGTATTGAAGTGGCTAGCAAAATGGCCAGTTTGGGCAAGGATATTCTGCCGCGCTATTGGCGTGAGGTGAAAGCTTTAAAAGCCACCTATGTAGAACACGTATCGGGCAATCCCGATATCATTATGCACGGCGAGCCTATTAAAGGCATCGAATCCACCCCCTTTGGTGCGCAGCGTATCGTTAATGGCAAAGCAAAATCACCACATTCTGGCATCGATATTGCTGCACCAGCAGGTACACCCATTGTTACGCCATTAGCAGGTCGGGTACTTTTGGTGGCCGATATGTATTTGAATGGTAAAACAGTAGCCATCGGCCATGGCAATGGATTAGTGTCCATCTTTTCACACATGCAGTCGACAGCAGTAAAGCAAGGTGATTGGATTGAAGTACGGCAAAAAATTGGTGAGGTTGGTGCTACAGGACGAGCCACCGGCCCGCATTTGCACTGGGGTGTACGCTTTAACGGTGCACGGGTAAACCCGGCAAGCATGTTATTATAATTATATTGCCACAACGCAGATCAGGAGATGACATCAGATGGAAATCAAAACTTTAATTATTGATGATGAAAGTTCAGTGCAAAGCATACTCGCTGCATTTCTCAATCGTTATGTTAGCGAGCGCGGTATGGTGAGTGTTGTTGAAAGCATGGCCGATCCGATTCAAAGTTTATTTGAACTGACTACGCGCGGGCATGAATATCAGCTGGTATTGCTTGATGTACGCATTCCCAAACTCAGTGGTGATGAAATTTACAGCTCCATTGAGCAGGTGAATCCGGATATTCTCGATCGCATTATGTTTGTGACCGGTTACCCTGAAGATCTATACGAACGTTTTCCGGATAAAACATTAAATGTTCTGCAAAAACCATTCCGTTACACTACCTTTGCTGAAAAACTCGATGGTTTGCTTGGTCCCTTATAAAACCCTCTGACTGGCACGCAGAGCATGGCAAAAATATCATGGCAGGCTTCTCGAATTGAGCAGCGCACAGCTTGGTCTGTGGCCATTGTCGCGATCATCATCATTGTTGTGGCTGCCTCGCAGCCGCAATGGTTTGACTTTACATCGGTAACGCAGCTCAGTGAATCGATTTCCAAACAAGCGGTTCTCAAACAAGCTGTTGCTAAGCAATCGATTCATAAACAAGCGCCTCCCAAGCAAGCGATCAACAAAGCAAGCCCCACCCCGGTGGTGAAAGCTAAGCCTGCGATTCATACAAAACCCGTTCCTGCAAAAACACCGCCAAAAGCGCAGCCAAGCATCAAAAGTAAGGCGCTTAGCAAACCACCCACGAGCAGCATCCGCAAAGGGTTTTATGTGCAACTCGGTGCATTTAAAGAATACGAACGGGCGCAGCGTTTAAACAATCAGCTCAAGAAAAAAGGCTGGAGTGTGCATGTTACCAGTCGCAGGACTGGTTTGTTTGCCGTCTGGATTGGGCCGAAAGCAACGCGTGATAAAGCTGAAAAGCTGTTAAAAACCATTCAACTCAAGCTGAAATACAAAGGCTTTATCGTACATCATAAATCATGAGTAGGCGGCGAGCGATTGTTGTTGCCGGTCATCCGGCCACAGCCGATGCCGGCGCTGCTGTTTTACGCGCTGGAGGCAATGCCGTTGATGCAGCACTGGCTGCTGTAACCACCTCATTTTGTGCTGAACCCGTGCTCACATCGGCCGGTGGCGGTGGCTTTATGCTTATCGCTGATGCCGGCAAAGCTGTGCTTTACGATGGTTTTGCACGCATGCCATCAACCCCGACAAGCCTGTCTTCAAGCTCAGCACCCGGCTTGCAGGCTATTCCGGTTGATTTTGGCGATTGCATTCAGAATTTTCATATTGGTGCCGCATCTGTCGGCACACCATCGCTATTGGCCATGCTGTTTGCCGCCCATCGCCAACATGGCAAGATGCCATTGCACGATGCTTTGGCTCCCGGCATTGATGCGGCCAGAAGCGGTGTATCGTTGAACCCGCTGCAAGCTTCGTTTCTTCAATTGCTGGAACCGATACTCACCAGCAAGGAGCATTGCAACGCTATCCATGCACCGGCTGGAGCGTTACTTACGGCAGGCGAGCGTTTTCAGAATAGAGATTTGGCCAATACGCTTGAGATGCTCAGCCATGAAGGCATTGAGGAAATGTATCACGGTGATTTGGCACGGCATATTGTCAGCGCTTGCATGCCACATGGCTTGCTTAGCATGGATGATATGCGCGCTGAGCAAGTCATTATTCGCGCACCCCTTTCCACGCCGCTCTTTGCAGGCACGCTGTTGAGCAATCCGCCACCTTCATCCGGTGGTCTGCTGATTTCACTGGCAGCTAGCTTGTTGCAACAACTGATGCTTTTGGATGAAAGCAAAACCACGCCATGGCCTGTGCTGATGAGTGAAGTGTTACGCATTGCCAGTCGCGTTCGTCATGATGATTCACTCAGTCCAGGGCTGGATCAACGTATCCACGAAACGGCTATTGCATCGGATATACTCGCACCGCAACGCATTAAGCAGCACCTTAAACACATTCTTCAACGGCTACGAAATCACAGCAATGAAGCACAGTATGAAGCCTCCAACCGTCATGGCAGTACCACCCATATCAGCATTGTTGATAAAACGGGCATGGCCGTATCGTTGACCAGCAGCAATGGTGAAGGCTCCGGCATCGTTGTGCCCGGCACCGGTATTCATTTGAACAATATGCTGGGTGAAGAAGACATCAATCCGCTGGGGCTGCACGCTCTTTCGGCAGGCTTCACCTTGCCTTCAATGATGGCTCCATCGATCTACATGAAACATGGCAAGCCCGCTGTGGTACTCGGTAGTGGCGGCTCCAATCGCCTGCGTGGTGCTATTCTGCAAGTCTTAACCCGTCATTTGATGCTCGGGCAAACTATCGAAGAGGCCGTGCATGCGCCGCGCTTGCACAATGAGGGCAATCGACTCGATATCGAGCCGGACTTTCTATCGGAGCACGATAAACATCTGGCCATGCAGATGGGCTGGCAGCTCAATCCATGGCAGCAGCAGAGTGTTTATTTTGGCGGTGTGAATGCCATCAGTTGTGATAGCAATGGAGACTTGCATGGCTGTGCTGATCCGCGCCGTGGCGGGGCGGTTGCTTATGCCTGATCGTGTGGCTGCGCATTTACTGCAACCCATCTTCATTGCCTTTGGTGGCAATCTCGGTGATGTGCGCGCCAACTTTGATTCCGCCAGATTCTGCATTGCCAGACTGCACAATACACAGCTTATTGATTCATCCTTATTGTACCGCACGCCACCCCTAGGAGCTGCCGCTCAGCCGGACTATTGGAATGCTGTGATTGCCATTCGATCCGCTTTATCTCCACACGCTCTGCTTGATGCTTTGCAAGATATTGAAGCCCAGCATCAACGTATTCGCGCCGAACATTGGGGGCCGCGCACACTCGATTTGGATATCATTGCTATTGGCGAGCAAAGCATTGATACGAGTGGCTTGATTGTCCCGCATAGTGAAATGCAATATCGCCAGTTCGTGTTGCAACCGCTTTGCGATATCGCAGCAAGCTGGCAACATCCGGCTTTGCAACAAAGCGCGTCGCAACTACTGCAATCGCTACTTCAAGGTGGAGAAACAGCCTTGCCAAAGGGAATCGAATGGTAATGACAAACACATTATTCAGCTGTGGAAGGACTTTAAATCAATGCCATATCGCCATCGAAGGTGCTATTGGTGTGGGCAAAACCACGCTGACTCAAAAGCTGGCCGAGAAGCTTGGCTCGAGTACTTTTTTTGAACAGGTTGATGACAATCCGTTCATTGAACTGTTTTACCAAGACCCATCCCGTCACGCCTTATCGGTGCAGTTATCTTTTTTGTTCTCGCGCTTGAAACACTGGCAATCCCTGCATCAGCAGGAGTTGTTTACCCAAGGCGTGGTCAGCGATTATATATTCGCTAAAGATCATATTTTTGCCACCGTCACCTTATCCGATGAAGAGCTAACGCTTTACGATCAGGTGGCTCGCCTTATACAGGTTGATCTGCATCGCCCGGATCTGGTGATTTATTTGCAATCGAAGCCGAATATCATCATGGATCGTATTCGTCGCCGTAATCGCAACATGGAACGCGGTTTGAAAATGGATTATCTGCAACAGGTGATTACCGCCTACGATCAATATTTCTTCCATTATCAGGACGCACCGCTATTGATTGTGCAAACTGATCGTATCAATTTTGCCGATAATGAAGATGCCATCGATATTCTCATTGAACGCATTGGCAATATGACATCGCAAAGCGAGTTCTGGGCGGATCACAGCTAACCGGTCAAAGTAATGGATGCCGGACAAATGAGTGCCGAACAGTTGATGCCGAACAGTCGATTGATGCTTACACCGGATGGCTTGGCTGGAAGAGTCGGAGCAGGTCAACGTCGCACATCCGGTTCTGTGCGTGTGTCGCCAGAGAGGCCTCTCCGGGTGCTGCGCTAAAACCGTGTTATTTCTGAGCCCGAGAGGCTTTTTCATTATGGCCGGACATGCCGAAACGGCGCGCCAGTTCACGCAATACATCTTCATGAGATAGACCTTTTTGTGCCAACATGACCATGCAATGAAACCATAGGTCGGCAGTTTCATAGATGATTTGATCAGCCTCACCGTTCTTGGCGGCAATAATGGTTTCAACCGCTTCTTCACCGATTTTTTCCAGCATTTTATCCGGTTTGGCGTAGAGCGATGCAACATAGGATGCATCCGCAGATTCGGATTTTCGGGCTTCCAATACGGCTGCGAGTTGTGTGAGGATATCCGATGATTCAAGCATGTTTACTCCAGAGGTGCTTCGATGGTGAGCCATTGATCTTCTTGACGCTGTTGATAAAAACAGGATTGGCGGTTGGTGTGGCAGGCGGGGCCAGTTTGTTCGATCTTGAGCAACAGGGTATCA
>CAYOTF010000141.1:0-7044 GCA_964406805.1 uncultured Zetaproteobacteria bacterium
ATAAGAATTACCCATACAGGCCACTTCTCGGCATATAGCCGCTGTTCAATGCGTAAGCCGCTCATGCCATTCTCACAGAATCGCCGCTGTGGCGTTTTTACTATGGACGGCATGCTCTTGGTCAAAGCAATCAACACATTGCCAGCACCATGTTTGATAGGGTGTTGTCAGCATGCTTTCGGTATCAACACCGCAATCGACACAAGCGCCATGGCCACCATGCCAAGCTGGCGCATTGAGTACGGCCATAATCTCCGGCTTGTGCTGTTTTAGATAATCAAGCACGTCATCAGTCATGGCGCTGTCAGGGGCATCATAAGCAAGATTGCCGTCTGTTATGGATAGGGTAATGCCACGGCTGGCACACTCATGAATAAAGGTGTCGGTTTTCATATTACACCACTGACGCGGCCATGCTCCGGCCTAAGTGCTTCGCTGTTGGCTGGCATTTTTTCTAAGGTGCTGTTTTTGTGGTGGGCATGGTGGGCAGTAGGGGCGAGCCCTTTATTTGCAACGTTTTTCGCCGCCCCTATCACGGTGGGCAAGGTGGGCGCGGTGGGCATCTCCGATTCATCCGCCCCTATGCGCCCCTGTCGCCCCTCTTGTGGTGGGCAGGTCTTAGGCGTTGCTGTGTAAGGCTTCGCCCCTGCTGCCCCTATCGCCCCTGTCATTTTTACGACTTCGGATAAAATATCATCCTTCACGCAAACAGCCCTTGTTCTCTTGCCTCCAATAGTGGCTTTACCAACAAGTTTCCCAGCTTCGCTAACGTGTAAAAGCCCGGCATCATACAGTGCCTTTTTCACAGTTCCATCGAGTACGCCGCCGCAGGCCTCCTTAAATGCTGGTGACGTGAAGTTGTAACACCCACCATGATATGAACCCGCCCGATCTGCTGGCTCTCGTTTTCTATCGTCATCGTATTCAAAGCGACTTTGACCATAGGCCAATATGAAGTTGCGGACGTTCTCTATGCCTCGATCTGCATCACTCATGCCGTTACCGTTGGCCATCCAGCTATTGAATACATGCTTGCAACAATCCAGCACATCACCAGCCGCCCAAGGCAAAATACCGCGCCTTATCGCCAGTTCACCAGCATGCGCCACCAATCGAAACCGATCACGCACACGGCCTGCCTTTGGTGTGGGTGCATCTCCAATATCATCAGCTTGTATTGAGTCGAACCCTTCCAGCAAGTCACCACTTTTTAATAGTGCGATACCTGCAAGGCCATAATGTTTGGCACAACCATGCTTCATTGCATCGGCATCAATGCGACCCTTGAACAAGTCCAACGCCTCCACATCGACCAAGCGGACAAGCTGGCCACCTTTTGCACCGTCAATGAAATCAGATACAGGTAGTTCACCACTCGATAGCAATGTAATGCGCCAAGTTCTGCACTTGCTCAAGCCACCGTTTCTGTTGGCTCGTGTTTTACCTGTTCCGCTCATCAGCTGATAAACAATCCGGCCAAACTCTCTACCGTCATTCTCTCCGATCTCATCCACCACCAAGGCAAGGTCATTGAATGATGCAGCCATGCCCTCCAATCCGTTGCGTGTGGCGTTCCATCGTTGGATATACACATCATTACCACCAGCCATAGCAGGGTCGGCAGCATTACCCCAAACAGAGCAAGCCGCTTGCAGTAGTGTTGTTTTACCCTGGCTGGTTCTGCCGTAAAAGTGAAAGCCACCTGCTGCGGTGTTGGTCAGCAATCGAAGCGGTGAAGATAGCGAAGCTGCAATAGCAAACTTCACCAATGGAGATGCATCACGAACCATATTGCGCCATTCATCCAGCGTACCAGACTCACCCATACAGTTGGTGTCACGGTATTCAGTCGCTTGATAAATAATCCGTTCACTGGCTGGTTCATTTATCGTCTTATCCGGCATTACAAAAGCATCACCATGCCAGCCTGTAGCCGTTGCAGCGGTCAAACGTGTTTCAGGTGTGAATGCTGCCAAGTATTGAAGCAAGCGCCGTTCCTTACTGGGAACAATCGGCAAGCCTGCTGTGGCCAACTCCTGCGCCAGTTCATTGCCGCTTGCGTGAAATATACCTGCTGGCAATGCGCGTTCATGCTGGTGTCCATCGTGGTCAATCCAACACACCAAACGCCCCCAATTATCCATAGAGCCATCACGCGACAATGCAGACACCCATACAGCCCTATGGGTCAGCCTTTCAGGGTCTTTATCTTCATGTTCAACAAACACGCCGCTTTTGCTGCAAGAGTAACCAAGTGGACAAGGTTGTTTCTCTGCTCCATTGATCTGCTTGCCGATCTTATCACCAACTGCGTCAAGGCCATGAGTAGCGGCGTAGTCATTCCAATCACTGCCAACATCGGGAGGCATGACGAACAAACCACCCACACTATCAGCGGCGGTCTTGCCCTTGATTTCGCCTGTCTTTGATTCGTCATTGTCACCTGCAATGATAATCTGAATATCTGGCAGCTTTGAACGTATCGCTTTAGCCACCTTGCCAAGGTTTCCAGCATTGAATGCAACGGCAACATGACAGCCTGTAGCCTCTCGAATGGTCGCACCTGTAGCATAACCCTCTGCAACATATATCCGGCTCATATCTGCAACATCAGCACCGACAATGGAATGATAGCCGCTGCTGATCTCACCACCTTTCTGAAACAGCTTTGAACCATCGGGCTTGATACGCTGAATGCTGGTGATATTGCCACCGATACGAACAGGGATAAGCAAATCTTCCCCATCCATATTGATACCATAAGCTTTCACCTGTTTTGCTTTCAGATAGGCGTGTGAATTATCAGCAAGGGCAGAGCCTTCCCATATAGCCAAAGACTCATTAGCGGTGATTCTATGGGCTTCTTTTTCAGTCTTTGCACGCTTGGCTTGTTCATCTGCAAGCTTTTTCTTGTATGCCTGCTGTTCTTCTCTGGATGGGGGATTGCCTTCAATACCAAGCACGCCCTCAACTGCTTGCGCGGCATCCTTGAATGAATAGCTAAACATCTTTTGTACCAAGTCAAACCCATCACCTGCACCGCATTGGCTGCATATATGTGAGCCTCTGCCGTCTTGATCATCAAAGCGAAAGCGGTCTGTACCAGCGCATGAGGGGCAAGGTCTATGTTTCCCATCCAAGGATGAAGCATCAGCCCCAAGTCTTGTCAGTATTTCTACCCATCGCCCTTGTGAAGCATTGCGAACGTTAAGCATATTTCACTCCCATGAAGTTAATAAGCGCCGTTGCAGCTCGTTGATTAATGATTCTATGTGATGATAAAAATATGATGAATTGCTTGATGAATGTATGGACTGGCGATTTATGCATGGCTGCTGCCCTGTATTTCACTAATCAGGCTGTAATGGGCGATCTTATGCTTCACACCAAGGCCACTTTCAACCCAAAGCATTTGCGTATTAATATCGCATCCGTATTTATTGCGTAAATCCCAAATGCGAGCGGCCACTTCCATTATATCAAGGTCGTGCCTGATCTCGTTTGTGTTCATTAGCGGCCTATCGTCTAAAGCTCTCTTTAAACGCATACATTGTGCCGCTGTGCTGGTATCTTTCAGGTTCGTTGTATTGGGAATGGCTGCTGTGGAGGCGGCCTTTTCTATTGGTGTCATGCAGCACCGCCCAATTCAGCAATAAGCTTGCGAATATCCTCACAACGCCAAGCAGATGTTCGCTCGGATAATTTTACTGGCTTTGGATAGCGTCCATGCCTAACACCATCGAACCATGATGTTTTGCTCACTGGAATGAATTTAAGAACTTGTGGTAATCTTAAAAATCCTGTTTCAGGTAATACGCTGAATGCGCCATGTGTCTTTACTGTTTTCATATATTCGCCCCTTGTCGGTATCGGACGATGTGCTATTGCTGTGTCCGTAGGGGCGTAGCTTGGGAAAGAAAATAATTCGTGAAGTCAGTGAGGTACATTTTTTTGCCCTTTACCGGACAGTTTTTAAAATCTCGCTAAGCATCCGCTTGTTAATCACTGGAATTTTTTGATCCTCCAGCACTTCAATGATGAAATCATCGCGATTTGTTGATGATGCTTCGCTTGCACTATTAGCGTAAATATCAGCGAGCGATATGATTAAAATTCGCCTCGCATTCATAGGTGCGTTTCCCCTCGCTTCTGATTCATCCAGTAATACTGGAGTAAATGCAAACTCAAGCCCTCCAAGCAAAACAGGCGCTTCATTCAGTAAAGAAGCAACATCACGTTGGCCTATGTTTTTCTCATAAATGATATTTAATGATGCAGGAGTCATTTCTAATAAAGCCTGTTCAAGCGCTCTTATCAGGGTAACGATTGGTTCAATTTCAGCTTTAACAGAGGCAATGCTGGGCTTTTTATCAAGACTAATTAGTTCTGCGCGGTACATTCCAAGTCGAACCCCTATCTCGATGGCGACCTTGTGCATTTTAACGTCTGAAACATTCAGGAAACATTGGAGGTTATTCTTTAACTCCTCGTTTAGCTCTGGCTGGGTGAATGGCTGTACTGGACCAGATCTTATATCTGGCTTCTTTGCTCTGCTCATAACTCACGCTCTCACGCCTTGATATAAGGCAAGAGATAGAGGGGCGGCGTATTACCCACGCGACATGGCAGCTACTCCATGCCGTCTATCCCTGCCAACTGATTAAGCGTGAACTGCCTGCTCCAATGTTTCAGCGACAAACTGATTCAGGCTTTCGCCTTTGCTCTTGGCTACCGCTGCAGCATCAGCATGCAACTCTGGTGCGATCCGTACATTGAACTTGCCAGAATATGCCTTGTAAGGCTCTGCGCCATCTTCGCGGCACATATCAAGAAACACGTTTAATGATGTTTCACCCTCGCTATGCAAGCCTGCTATATCAGAGGCGTAAAAATCTGCGCCGCCATTCAGACCAATAAACTCACCACGGAACATATCCATGCTTTCATCATAGCTTATGGTGGCCTTCTGGCCGTTGATTATCATTGTATTCATGGTGTCACCCCATTTCGCTTTAGCCATTCACGCACAGAAGCAACCGCGCCTTTATCAGTCTTGGGAGATGGGTGCGGACGGTGAAAGACACGCCTGTCACCAAACAAACGAACACCAATGCGTGAGCCTTCACGTTCGCTTATCTCTGCGCCCAAGCCGATCAACAATGATTCAATATCTTTCCAATCAATGTTGGCGCTTACTGGTTGCTTGAATATCAAAGCCAAAGTTTTTATGTGCTTCTTCTTCATGGTGTGAATAGTACCATTTAATGGTATCATTATAAAGCCTTGCTCTTAATTGGTATTATCCTTGCACCATCACGGACAGCGTCCAGCCAATCGCCAAAGGTTTGAATCATGATAATGCGCTGCTCCATGTAGTCACTGCGGTTATATGCAGCACGCACTTTGTCTTTTCCTGCATGTGCTAAGTGCCTTTCAACTGCGTCAGGGTTGTGGTTCGAGTTATTCATATAGGTGCTGTAAACACTGCGCCAGCTATGTGAAACCATCTCACCCTTGAAACCTAAAGAGGCTATGCGTTTATTAAGTGTGGCCTCACTCATGCTGTTGCTGTCACCACTCACCGCCGGAAAGATATGCTTTCCTTGCCCTGTAACCCTTTGAAGCTGAATCAACAACTCAATGGCCTGCCTGCTCAAGGGAACGATGTGTATGTTCTCTGGATCTTCTTTCTTTGCCTTGCGTAGTTTCCGATGGTTGGCCGGAATAGTCCAAGTGGCGTTGATAAAATCAATCTCGCTCCATTGTGCCATACGAAATTCACCACAACGCACACCCATATAAGGAAATATCTTCATTGCCATTGATACAACATAAGTGCCGCTATCATCATCATGGATGGCTCGCAGATACTTACCTAGCCGTTTATCATCAGTAATGCATGGCAGTTTCTTGGTCACTACTGGCGGCAACACCCCTTTCAAATCGCCCATGGGTACATATTCAATCAATCCCCTGTTACAGGCGTAGTTTAATATCTGCCTGCATATCTGGGATATACGCCTGCCAATATCAGGACTGGACGTTTCACATATCAATAACATCACATCAACAATCTGCTGGCGTTTCAATTCTGCAATGGGGATATGCCCAAGGTGTGGATAAAGGTGCTTGTTGATTCTTTGAAGCTGCTTATCGGCATGACTGTTCGCCCATCCAAGGCGGACATTCTCAAACCATTCATTGCCGATCACTTGCAATGTGTTGCCTGCATCAATCGACTGCGCTTTTGCTGCTGCTGTTGCGATCTTACTCGCCTGTTTCTTTTCTCTTTTGTATTGGTTGGGGTCGATGCCTTGCTTTAGCAATGCCTTGGGCTCTGCCAGTGCTGCTTTTGCATCCTTCAATGAAACGGCTGGATATGTTCCGAGTGAATAAGTCTTAATTTTGCCACTGGAGCGATAATCTAGCCTCCAGTATTTTCCTGACTTATTCATAAACAGATACAAGCCATCGCCTATGGTCTCTTTCACGCTCTTTTTCCCATCAGGCAGCTTTAATGCTTTAACTTGCGCATCTGTTGTTATTCTTCTTTTACTCTTGGTATCTATTTCCATAGCTGCATTTAACCTCGAATGTTCGGGATAAATTACGTTGCTTTCATCACAGCAAACCTTATCCCGAACTTTATCCCGAACATTTTACCGTATTTCCACGGACAGTATAGAACCTAAGCGGACAAGAAAGCAAGAAAAAAGCCTGCAAACACTAGGCTTACAGGCTCTTATGGGTCGTCGTTGTACATTAAGATGGTGGGCTCACTAGGACTCGAACCTAGAACCAACCGGTTATGAGCCGGTTGCGCTAACCAGTTGCGCCATGAGCCCGTATCACTTTTGCGGCTCGACAGACTAAACAGGGCTTGCTGGCGTTGCAAATTACAGTTACGTGGCGCTCGAAGGATTGCAAACTAATACTACAGGATTTGTTAATTAAAATAGGCTATAGTGTAATACACACAGGGGAGGGTTGTTGGACGAAGCCGCTATCGCGGAGAATAACCATCTCTGCATTGGGTTCATGCTC
>CAYOTF010000142.1:0-7005 GCA_964406805.1 uncultured Zetaproteobacteria bacterium
GCCTATGCCTATGAGAGTCTTGAAAATGGCTGAGATTCATGGGTAATCAGGAAAGTCAAAGGCATACAAGTCTTGATTGGGTTATGTTTTTCATTCATGTGTATTCGTGTTCAATCGTTGGGTAGTTTCAAACGCGACTTGCGTCGCTCTTGACCATTGACTCGCTGTCAAAGCGTTCCTGCTTGTCGCGCGATAAAGGCTGTTTTGGCGGACATTTCCAACGAACACGTCCATTTGTAAGCTTGGTTCAAGCTTTCACCCCAAGCGTACACACCATGACCACGCACGATGCAAATGGAATGCTCAGCCAATACCTGCGCCACCTGATCGGCAGCCTGTTCAAAATACACATCATACGGCACCGTAATCACCGGCACACTCGGAAAATACAACTGCCCTTCAAAATCTACTGGTATAAAATCTGCACCATTAAGGGTCAGCGCAACAGCGTGTGGACAATGCGAGTGTACAATCGCTTTTGCCTTTGCATTGGCTCGATATACCGCCAAATGCAGACCCGCATCACCGGATGCACCCTGTGGCACGGGCTGGTCTATTCGACACGAAATAAAATCATCCGCCTGCAATACATCCGCGCAAGCACCGGTCGGAGTTATCCACACCACATCGCTATCACCGCCAGCAACATCACGCGCAGAGATATTACCGGAATGCGAATCATTCAATCCAAACTGCCGCAACCAACGGTAATATTGCACTAATTCGTTGCGCACACTCATGGCTTACCCTTATCCTGACTCTGATTGAGGTCATGATCAGGGTCAGGCACACAGCTAAACACAACTTCCACCCTCAAGCCTCCCGAAACACGGTTTGAAAGCATTAACTGACCGGCATTTTTCTCGGTTAATTCTTTAACAATCGCCAGCCCCAGGCCATGCCCACCATTTTTCCGAGTCCTGGCTTTATCCACCTGATAAAAACGTTCCGTGACCCGGCTTAATTCATGTTCGGGAATGCCTTCACCCGCATCTTCAATCACGATCGAGCAAGCAGCGCCCACAACACTTATACTCACATCAACCGAACTATCATCAGGCGCATAGTTAACTGCATTCACCAATAGATTCGTTAATACACGCTCCAATTCATCATCGGCAATAGCCAGCTGCTGCTGCGACTGCCCTGCCTCAACAGCATTCAACACAACAGACTTCTCGGCACAGGTTGACGAAATCATATCCAACACATGCTGCAACACCGTGCCAAGACAACATATGGCATTAGCATCACGCACTGAAAACTCAACCTGATCCAGCGTCAGCAGCGCATCGAGCAAATGATTCACATGCTTGGCTTCATCCGCAATCACGGCACCCGCCTCTTTTCTGAAATCGGCATCATCGCCAAAACGATCCAGACTGCGCGCATAACCGAGCAAGGAGGTTAATGGCGTTTTCAAATCATGCATCAAATTGGATAAAAAAGTACGGCGCTGCTTTTCCAATCGACGCTGCTCACTCACATCCACACATAACAGCAGCATGTGGCCGGCATTGAGCACCGCCAGACGTGGCGAGAGCACATCATCATCGGCCTGCATATCAGGCAAACATGCTTGCTCAGGTAAGCTCTGCAATGCCGCCTGAAACGATTCATGCCAATCGGCATCACGATATATTTGTCGCAACGAAATCGGAAAATCCTCGTCCTGCATCACAAAGGCTTCCCTAGCACGTAAATTTGCACCCAGCACACGCCCGCTTGCATCGAGTCTGAACACCGCTTCATTCATCGAGTGCAACAGCGCATCAAGCATGATCCCATCCGCCACATCCGGCGAAACATCGCTACGGCTATCTTTTAATGCCCTGTACTTAACCCGATAATGTTGCAACTGCTTACGCAAGCGCAGCGCATATATCGCCACCGCCGCAACACATAAAAGCAACAACCATACACTATTCATGCAAGCTGCCTCATTCGTCAGGCATCACAAATCGATAACCCATACCTCGCACCGTTTCAATGCACTTTTTACGCCCCAATTCCTTCATCGCCTTGCGCAAGCGTTTTACCGTCACATCCACCGTACGCTCTTCGACAAATACTTCGTGACACCAGACATGATCCAGCAAATAATCACGACTGCGCGTTTTGCCCGGTTTATCCATCAACAGCTTTAACAACTTGTATTCCATCGGACGCAGTTCAATGCGTTGATTACCCTCAAACACCACCGGCACATCGGGATCAAGCTGAATCCGAACAGCCGACGCACAACCTGTTTCCAACACCCGTGAACGGCGCAGCAATGCTCTGGCGCGCGCCACCAGCTCATCCGGCTCAAACGGCTTGGGCAAATAATCATCAGCCCCATCATTCAAACCCTGCACGCGTTCTGAAGCCATGCCGAGCGCAGTCACCATCAGCACAGGTGTATGCGCCTTGCTCGATGAAGCTTTAAGCCAGCGCAAAATTTTCATGCCATTGGCACCGGGCAACATACGATCAAGCACCACCAGCCGCCAACTGCCATCGCGCAATGCAGCCAAAGCCGAATCACCATTATCACAAACATGAGTGGAATAACCGGCCGCTCGCAAATGCAAGGACATCAAGCGCGCAATAGGCTCTTCATCCTCAACAATAAGAATATCAGCACTGGAAACATCAGGAGTTTGAATCATCATGCTGCGATACTGGAAGCTTCCCTGCTCTAGCTCAAGCATCAGCTATGCCTGCCGGTAACATAATGATGCATGGCGGCATATTCATTTTCCATTTTTAACGACATGCGCGTCAGCAACCGAAACATCGAACGCAGTAATAGATTACCCAAAGCCGCATCTTCAACCGTAATTAAATTAAAATAATCACGATTCACACACAGCAGGGTCAAATCGGATTCCGCTTTGACTGTGGCCGAATGCACACGCCCTTCATCCAGAAACGAAAACAAGCCAAACACATCACCGGCATCGATGTGTTCATACACACCAAACGAAGGGCTCGACACCTCAGCCCGACCAACAACGATCAAACGCATGGTTTTATCCGAAACACTACCCGCCTCATACACCACTTCACCGGCCTGATAGCGAACCACATCGAAACAATTAAACAGATGCATGCACTCATCCACCTGCATCTTCTCGCACAGCGGCAATGTGCAAAACTGGTTGAACAATGGATTGGCCATGCGCGTTGCGGTAAATGCATCCGTCAGATCAGCCTGAGCACGTTGATTTGTATACATCTCATTCCTCTCTATCAATAAATATGCAGCAAGACTCACATCTATATATGTCAGCCCTATGACAACGCGCCACGGTGCTGCCCATGTCACAACCATGTCACATTCACCCATTACTCTCCGCCGCAACTCGAAAGAGAAATTTTTTAACATGAAAAACTGGAGAAACAATTGAAAGCAATCATTCGTTCAATCGCTGCTCTCGCCATGTTGGCATTCTCAGCCCCCGCAATCGCTGGTGGCGTAAATGTCTATGATGACGGAGACAGTAAATTAAAACTTGGCGGCAAAATCTTTTCCGATGTCACCTCACTCAAAAAAACAGATGCCACAGGCGCAACCACTCTCAAAACTCAGAGTGCTCGTGTTGAACGTGCCTATCTAACTGCGAAATACTACTTTAACAGCGACTGGATGATGCGCATCACCACAGATGTAAACCTTGATCCTAACCTGAAAAAGAAAAACAATAACATCTTCCTGAAATATGCTTACTTGGAAGGTAAGCTCTATGGTAAAGCAGCCGTATTGCGTATTGGTCAATCTCATACGCCTTGGATTGATTACGAGCAGGGACTTTGGAAACATCGTTACTTCTCTAAAGTACTGATCGACACCAATGGCTACGATGCTTCTTCTGACTTGGGCTTAGGCCTAAAGGGTACAGTGCTTGATGGCATGGCTAAATACTTTGTAACATATACCAATGGTGCTGGTTACAGTCACCCTGGACGTGTTGGCAAAACCATGGATGTTGATGCTCGCTTTGGTCTCTATCCGATGAAAGGACTCACCTTGGACGTTCAGATTCGCAATGGTTACAAGGGAACCAAAACATTCCCTCTGAACACTAACGGACCTGAAGTCAAACACACATTGGAACAGATCATGGCAACATACGGTATGGGTCATGATTTCCGCGTTGGTGCCAACTACGTCATCAACAAAGACACTCCAACAGCAACTGGTATTGCAGTTAAGAACAAAGCATATGCAATCTGGGGTTGGACTAAGCTAGGCAATGGCTTCGGTGCATTCGGTCGCTTTGAATCCACTAAGGATGACCAGGCAGCTATCACCAAAACAACCCGCTTCGCGGGTGGATTGGAATACTCTCCAGCTAAACACGTAACACTTGCGCTGGCGATAGACAGAAGTAGAACAACACTGAATGGTTTGAAAAAAAGCACTTCAACTCGCTTCGGTCTTTGGACTCAATCTAAATTCTAAGCAACGAAAAGGCTGGGGAACTAATCCCCAGCCTTTTATTTCTAATCATCTCAAATCAAAAAACAAAAAAGGAGCAATACTCAATGAAGCGTATTATTTTAGCAGCAGCATCACTACTCATCGCAGCCCATGCAGTAGATGCACGTGAACAAATCAAGATCGTTGGTTCATCCACTGTTTACCCATTCTCCAGCTACACTGCTGAAGCATTGGGCGCTACAACCAAATTCAAAACACCTGTTGTTGAATCTACCGGTTCCGGTGGCGGCATGAAGTTGTTCTGTGCTGGTAATGGCCTCGACACACCTGACATCACCAATGCATCACGTCGCATGAAAGCAAAAGAGTTCAAAAAATGCCAGAAAAATGGCGTAAAATACATCACTGAAATGGTTGTTGGTTATGACGGCATTGCAATCGCGCAGTCCAAAAAAGCCAAAGCTCTGGACTTGACTCGTAAAGAAATGATGTTGGCTGTTGCCGCTGAAGTACCAAGCAAAGATGGTACACATTTGGTTGCAAACCCATATCACTACTGGAACGAAATCAACGCCAAACTGCCACACCGCAAAATCACCATCTATGGCCCACCTGCATCATCCGGTACCCGTGACGCGTTTGAAGATATGATCCTCAAGCACATCACCAAACACATGGATGTTTACACCAAGCTGTACAAAGCGGACAAAAAGAAAAACAAAAAGTACAAAAAGTTTCACACCATCCGTCAGGACGGCGTATATGTTCCATCGGGCGAAAATGATAACCTGATCGTTAAGAAACTGGCTAAAGATACTGCTGCATTGGGCATCTTCGGCTACAGCTACTTGGCAGAAAACGCTGACACCATCGCAGCGGCTACCATCGAAGGCAAAGCGCCATCACCTGAAACTGTACAGAATGGATCATACAAATTATCCCGTTCATTGTACTTCTACATCAAACAGTCACACATCAAACAGGTTCCTGGCATGCTTGAATATGCTAACTTGTTCATGAGTGAGCAGATGATTGGTGATGATGGCGAATGTGCTGAAATCGGTTTGATCCCATTGCCAAAATCCATGCGCAATGACTATCGCCATCATTTGAAATCATTGACACGCTTAACCGCTGACGATTTCAAAAAGCACTAAACAAAAGCTTCAAAACGTAATATAGTTTCAACCTGTAAAAGCTGGCCGGAGTTCGCTTCGGCCAGTTTTTTATTTTAACTGCGTATTTTAAGCGCGTAATATCGTCCCACAACCCACGTGAATGGAGTCACATAAACAATGACCACTGCTGATTTATTTTTCTGGTTTTTTGGTGGCTTAGTGCCACTCTCAGCGATGGCCTACTTTTTGGCCCGAGGCAAAGCCTTGTCAATCGAGTCAATCGCTGAAGTACGGCTACACTCACGCCCCGGCTTTTACGGCTGGTATGCTGTCACCTGGATGGCTTTACCCGCTCTCTCTGTATCTTTAATTTTCAGCATCGCCCATTTGTTTCATCTCTTTGAAGTGCCTGCCACGATGTTGCTGGCCACAGCCTTTGGATTGGGCGGAGCAGGTTTATGGTATGGCCTTGGCCACGTCAAAGCTGAATTCCGCGCTAGGCAAGCGGTTGAGCGAGTCATGCGCGGCCTGCTGCTGACAGCAGCAACCATCTCTATTTTGACTACGCTTGGCATTGTACTATCGGTTATTTTTGAATCCATTCGCTTCTTTCAAGTTGTTCCGGTTTGGGATTTCCTTACCGGCACCGAATGGCAACCGGATACTGCCTTTTTAATCGGCTCCGGCATGGCCGAAGAAGGTGCAACTCCGCCGCTATTTGGTTCGTTACCAATTTTTGCAGGCACCTTCATGATCACCCTGATCGCCATGTTGGTGGCCATACCCATCGGCTTGTTCGCCGCCATTTATATGTCCGAATATGCCAGCCATACCAACCGTGGCCGCTTAAAACCCTTGCTTGAAATTCTGGCAGGCATCCCAACCGTGGTTTACGGTTTCTTCGCCGCCATCACCATCAGCCCTATCGTGGTGGATGTAGCTCATAGCCTCGGATTCGAAGCCGATTACACCAATGCTTTAGCTCCCGGCCTGATTATGGGGGTGATGATTATCCCGTTCATTTCATCATTATCCGATGATGTGATTCGCGCCGTACCGCAATCGCTGCGTGATGGCTCATTAGCACTCGGCACCACCAAAGCAGAAACCATTCGCCATATCGTCCTGCCAGCAGCTATGCCGGGCATTGTTTCGGCCTGTTTGCTGGCTGTATCCCGCGCTATCGGTGAAACCATGATTGTGGTGATGGCTGCAGGGCTCCGCCCCAACCTTACCGCCAACCCGCTCGAAGGCATGACCACCGTAACCGTAAAAATTGTCGAAGCATTGACCGGTGATCAGGAATTTGATTCGGCCTTTACCCTGTCAGCGTTTGCGCTTGGTCTGGTACTGCTAACCATCACCCTCATCCTGAACATCGTTTCCAGCATGGTGGTTCGAAAGTTCAAACAACGTTATGAATAAGGTCACCACAATGAATGCCAAGCCAACAACAAGCCC
>CAYOTF010000143.1:0-216 GCA_964406805.1 uncultured Zetaproteobacteria bacterium
GGAAGATCTTAACAATCATTAATGATAACGATTTTGATCTTGATTTACTCTGCGTTCCTCTGTGCCCTCTGCGGTAAAAAAATCTCCAAGGTTATTCTAAAATTGGGCGATGCGACTTTAGTCGCGTAACGAACAGTCGCGCGGCTGAAGCCGCACCTCCGAGACATGCTGACTACACCGTAATGAGCCTAAGCCCGACAGCTTTCAAACTATGAT
>CAYOTF010000143.1:248-6942 GCA_964406805.1 uncultured Zetaproteobacteria bacterium
TTCTTGCATAGCTTGACACATTCGGCACAAGAATCACCACAGGCTTTACAAAGCGGGTGTTTTTTGATTCATGCATGCCTTACTCCTTTTGGTGTTATCACAATCATTTCCATGCAGCACGCCCGCATTATTCATGAATCGTTGTGATGATTGCGCCGAGCCTTTGTTTGCAACGGATTTTTGCAAATACGTTCGTAGCCATGCTTACGGACGTTTGAGTAAGGATTCGTTGCGGGCAAAGGAACAAGCAAGGGCGCGACAGCATTCATGCATAATGCGGGTTAGCGCGCATGCGATTTCAAATAACGGGCAATTTGTTGCCATTCTTCATCGGGCATCAGCATATCTTTTTCATCCATGCGTTGCTTCATCACATGCAACATCGAGCGCCAATGTGGCCAATCCAATCGCTTCGGGTGCGGCAAGCTATGACAGATACTGCAGCGCTGGGTAAAGAGCTGCGCTGCAGCTGTATTTGAGTCTGAGATGTCTGTTGCCCATGCTGGCTGCGTCAGCATCAAACAAGTTATCATGATGATACGTTTCAGTGTGAGTGTTCGTTTCAATTTCAATTTCAATTGCATCACTTCCTCCTAAAACCCAAGTGCAGCATCAGCGGGTGTATGACCGCTGCGCAATGAACGAATACTCTTACTGGTCGGAATTTCCACATACCAGGTCAGCATGACACGCCATTTATCTTTCAGCTGTAACCCATTCATGCGTTGATACACCGGCAGTTGCAGGCTTACATCCAGAATCTGCAACGGCACCGGTTGCCATTGCATGCCGACGGTGGTGAACACCTGTGTTTTGCCACTGAATGACGGATCCCACAAGGGGGTCATATAAGGCGATGCGGCATTGCCCTTGCTAGCATGGCCGGATATACCACTTAATGCTTCATCGGCTTCACCGTGTATTTTACCCTGCCAGTTACCATTGATTTCACCATAGACCACCAGCGATACATGCGGTTGATACATCACATAGGCATCAACCTGGGCACGATTACCCAAACGATAACCGCGTTTGTTGCTGCCTGTGCGCTGCGTGTAACGCCCATCCAAGCCCCACCACCAGGGTGAAACTGAACGCTGATAAAGCAGGCCAACGATGGGATCCCAAGTACCACTACCGAGCTGCATAGTGTAAGGCAATAACTCTGTTCTGCGCATGGCTAAGGGGTGAGTGCTATTGCGCTTGTCGATAGAGCCTGTCGGCATGGATAAGCCTGCAAACAACGAGACTTCCTGCGACGGAATCAACAGATCATCGGCATAAAGGCGGTATTTGCTCATCAACATGGTATCAGTCATACCCTTCGATTGCATGGTGAAACCAGCTTGCCCCGTACCACCCATGGCCACAGGCATGCTCATCATGCTGCTGAATTTCATATCCATGCTTTTATCGCTATACATCGTCATCAGGCCAGCAAAAAAGTCATCACTAAAACTATAACCCAGCGTCAGATTCAGCATACGCATATCCATCGATGTCGGTGCGGCCATGAATTTCCCAGTGGCCTTGCCCATCATCACAGGCATGCCGAGCACACTATCCACAGCAACATCCTGACTGCCTGATTGTAAGCCCGACATACGCATGACCGATGGCTGAATTTTAAAACGAAACTCGTGTGTCTCCGGTATGCCGCCACCGGGTATATCCATCGGCATATTGCCACCGCACTTACCGCAGCACAGGCCAATATAAGCCTCTGCCTGCATGGGCAACAATAAGCCCCAAGCCAGCATCATCGCTGATCGCATCCATTGTCTTCTGTTCATCCAGCCCTCCGCTTGATCAATCGATTCACCCATCGATCCATTCATCCATCGAGCCGGAATGCTAAGGCCTCCCTTGGGATTTCAAATGCGACCGATTGCCGCGCGACATTGTGTCGCACTGTATTGGTCTGCTGCTGTGCTAGACTTACGCCCATGCTGCTGGATGAAAAAATGGACGTTACCCGCTACATGGCGCGCCTCTTGATATTGCGCGGTGTCACACTGGTATCGTTTGCTGGGCTGATTAGTTATGCCTTGGCGATGACCACACAACAGCTCAATCAGCCTGTGCTAGGCTTGTTATTTTTGCTGGCGCTGCTGTTCAGCTTGCATCCGGCATGGGCATTAACCCACAAGCAGCATATCAATGATAAGCAGCTGCTGATGCAAATAGGCTTGGATATCACCTTGTTGTCAGCGCTGCTCTTTTACACAGGTGGATACACCAATCCATTAATCTCTCTATACCTGTTTCCTGTACTGGTCGCCGGCCTGACCTTATCGCGCCGGCATGCCTGGATCATCGCGGGCATCACCATTCTGGCCTACACCCTGTTAATGCGTTTCTATCTGCCGCTATTCAGCATGCATGAGCAGAGCATGATTTCACATGACTTTGAACTGCATCTGCTGGGTATGTGGCTGACCTTTGTATTGAGCATCATCCTGCTGATCAGCGTGATTGTGCGCATGAGTGAACAGCGCCGGGAGAGAGAAAAACAACTAGCGGATTGGCAACAGCGCAGCATCCGGGATCACGCCATACTTGCACTCGGTGCACAGGCCGCATCCGATGCTCACGAACTCGGTACACCGCTGAATACACTACTGCTGTTAACCGATGAACTCGCCGCCGCCAATCTCGAACAACAGAACCGCCAACATGTGGATATGATGCAACAGCAGTTATTGCATTGCCGGCATGTATTGAGCCGCTTAAGTCAGCGCGCGCGCACCTTAAGCAACGGTTGCATCGAACCCATCGCGACGATTGAGATGATCAAAAATGCCATGGCGCAATGGCGTAATTTGCATCCCGATATTCAGCTGGATCTGCAAGGTGCTATAACAAACCAGTGCATGGCTGATCCCATGCTGGAGCAAGCAGTATTTATTTTACTGGATAATGCGGCCGATGCTGGCGCTACAGATGTACAGCTTGAATTAGCATCGAATCAACACCATACAACGCTAACGGTGTGCGACAATGGGTCGGGCTTTATCGAGGCTGTATTGGATGTAGTCGGCAGTGAAGCGGTGAGTAGCAAAGCGCACGGTAAAGGTTTGGGGCTGTATCTGGTGCGTTTTATTGTCGAGCAAATGCACGGTTCTGTGTGCTTTGACAATCAGCAACACGGCGGTGCTCGGGTGATATTGCAATGGCCAGTACCCGTGCATGACAAGGCAGCTAATTGGTGTACTAACCCATGAAAGACATCATGCTATTGGTGGATGACGATGCCAGCTTCTGCCATGTGCTGGCGCAGGCATTGCAGCGCCGGGGCATCGTGAGCATGCAGGCGCATTCTGCGGAAGCGGCCATGACATTGATCGAGCAGGTGCAGTTTAGTCATGCGGTGATTGATTTGAATCTGGGGGTCGGTGATTCAGGCTTGTGTGTGTTGCGTTATTTATCCACCAGCCAACCCTTGTGTGAGTCGATCATGTTGACCGGCTTTGCCAGTATTGCTACCGCCGTGGAAGCCACCAAAAGCGGCGCGGTGCAGTATCTACCGAAGCCCGCCAGCGTGGAAGAGATACTGGCTGTATTCAAGCACGCTATTGGCAACCCTGACCCGGACATTCCTGATCAGCCCCCCAGCCCCAAACGATTGGAATGGGAATATATTCAGCGCACATTATTAAAAAACCGGGGCAATATCTCTGCCACGGCAAAAGAACTCGGCATGCACCGCAGAACCCTGCAACGCAAACTGGCCAAACATCCGCCCGGCCGATGATGGCATTATTTTGACGGCACTGGCGTTACTGGTGAGTACGCTGGAGCGGTATCTGGTGTCTTCGCAGCTGAATACATTGATCTGCGCCTTCATCGAGCGTATTGCTTGCGGAATACCAGTGTTTATATGGAACCTCAAAAAACAGGAAAGCCTCTCGAATGAGTGCTATTGATACGGCTCCGCTGGCTCTTGTCAGGCTATCTTCTCAAAAAATACGATTATTGAGAAGATAGCTTCACAAGTCTTCAAAAAAGGGTATATTTGAGCAGATGAAGAGAGAGAGCTTGCCAACACTGCCGCTGGATAAGGCATTTGAAACACCACTTGTTATGAAAGAGTTGGTGCAGGCTCACCGCTACCTTGCTGAGTTAAAGGGGATTGCCAAAAGCATGCCCAATGAATCAATCCTGATTTCCACACTGACCCTGCAGGAAGCGCAAAGCAGTTCAGCGATTGAAAATATCATTACCACGCAAGATGCATTGTACCGCTATCAAATTCAGCCAAGCACTATAGATACGGCTAGCAAAGAAGTATCACATTATGCAGCAGCTTTGAGCCTTGGTTTTAATGAGGTCAAAAACAAGGGGGCGTTAACGCTAAATACGATCATGCATATTCAAGCAGTGTTAGAGGGTAATGATGCTGGATTTAGAAAAACACCAGGCACTATCTTGCAAAATGACCGCACCAAAGAGGTGATTTATACACCGCCAACGCCTGATCATATTCCAGCCTTGATGAGCCAATTAGAGATTTTCATAAATACCAACAACAGTACGCTTGATCCTCTCATGCGTATGGCGCTCATTCATCATCAGTTTGAGTCTATCCATCCATTTTATGATGGTAACGGACGAACAGGACGCATCATTAATATTCTTTTTCTGGTCAAGGAAGGTTTACTGGATAGCCCCATTTTATATTTAAGCCGTTATATCAATCAGACCAAGGATGAGTATTACCATTTATTGCAAGCGGTGCGGGACAATGATTTATGGGATGAATGGTTGCTGTATTTGCTGCGTGGTGTCGCTGTAACCGCACGCCACACGATTAAACTGATTGAATCCATCCATGCATTACTGTTGGAGCATAAGCAAATCATTCGCACATCGCATAAGTTTTATAGCCAGGATCTGCTCAATAATATTTTTAGCCATCCATATACCAAAGCAGCTTTTATTGAGCGGGATGTGGGTGTCTCCAGAGCAACATCCACGCGTTATTTAGAAGCGCTTGCAAAAAGTCAACTGCTACAGAAACATAAGATAGGACGAGAAAATTATTATGTGAATCATGCGTTGGTGGGCTTGTTGTTTGATTTGCCCGAGATGGATAATCGGGACTTGTAATCCCGATTCATCAAAACCACCAACGTAAACCGGCAATCAGCGATACATTATGAGCCGCTTCTCCACTGCTGCGCGCCAAATCTGCCGTAGCGCCGAATTGTTGTTGCCATGCCAAACCAAGATAAGGCGCAAATTCACGGCTTATTTCATAACGCAACCGCATGCCCAGTTGAAGATCATTCACCCCTTTGCCAATACCAAGCTGCTGCACTGCACTTAAAGTAGCATTAAGCTCAAGACGCGGCTGCAAAATCAAACGCTGGGTGAACAATAAATCATAGGTGGCCGTAATACGGGCGGATACATCCCCCTTATCACTGACAAACAAAGCCGGCTCAACTTCAAACCAATAGGGCGCTAAACCCTGAAAGCCAATCACGGCCAAGAATCGATCATTGACCAGCCCAGGACTATAAAACCTGTCGTAGCGGCCACCGATCTGCACATCCCAAAAGGCCGAAACGCTATGGCTGTACAGCGCCTGCAACTCCAGATTACCAGCTCGGGTTGATGGCTCATGATCACCCTCAAACTTCATCCACAGTTTATTGTAATCGGTGCCACGCCAACCCTGCATATCCCAGCGCAGGGTGTTTTTACCATTGTTGTTGGAACGGTATTCCATTTGATCGGCAATGATTTTACTGATGCTTATTTCATCGGTTTCTTCCCAGCCGGCCATGCCACGATATTCATAACCATCGGAATAATCCGAGCTGCGCGCACCCGCTGGCGCATCGCCTCCTTGCATTGAACCGCCTTGCATCGAGCCGCCCTGCATGGAACCACTCGGCTGCATCACCATTGTATTCGCTTTGTCTTTCATCGGCATCTCTGCCGTCACAGCGTTAAAGCTCAAGAAACCGATGCTGACGATTAAAAAACCTAAATATCTGAATATCATCATGCCACCACCACCTCACGAAACATGCCCGCTGCCATGTGATACAGCAGATGACAATGAAATGCCCAGCGCCCTTCGGCATCCGCCGTCACCAACATACTCACACGTTGAGCAGGCTGCACAGCAATCGTGTGTTTTCTGACCTGAAAACCGCCACCGGGCGCTTCCAGATCCGACCACATGCCATGCAAATGCATGGGGTGAATCATGGTGCTGTCGTTGTGGAAAATGACCCGAATACGTTCGCCTTTGCGAAAGTGAATCGGTTTAGCTTCATTCAACTTCAAACCATCAATCGACCAGATGAACCGCTCCATATTGCCGGTCAAATGCAATTCGATCTCTTGTGTTGGCGCTCGCGTATCGGCCAGTGTGAAGCTGCTTTTCAAATCGGCATAGGTCAGCACACGCCGCCCGTTGTTGCGCAAACCCGGCCCCGGATCATCCAGATTGAGACGCGGATTATCCACCCGCATATCCACACCCGGCCCGTATTCATCACGCGAATGATTGGGTTTGTTATGCATTGCCATGCCGCCTATAGCACCCATCCCCTCGCCCATAGCTCCGCTCATATTCCCCATAGCGCCCTGCGCCATCGCGCCCATCATATCGACCGTTTCCAGCAATACTGCTGCATCCAATGCCGGTACAGCGGCTTGCATGCCAGTTCTTGGTGAT
>CAYOTF010000144.1:0-6874 GCA_964406805.1 uncultured Zetaproteobacteria bacterium
AATACTACATGAACACGGTTGGAACTTATTCAGTCCAGTAACGAATGAATCTCTTTTAACTCTTGTTTCAGTTGGCGCAGAATAGTCTGACTATCTTTTTGTTCAACGATGTCTTCAAGATCACCACTGAGCAAGCGCTTTTTGGCACCACGAATGGTGAAGTTCAAATCATACAGCAGATGTTTGATTTGCAGTACGGCATACACATCGCGATGGCGATAAAAACGACGATTACCACTTTTTTTGACCGGCTTGATATGCTTGAATTCGGTTTCCCAATAACGCAGCACATGCGGCTCTACAGCACACAAATCACTCACTTCACGAATAGAGAAAAATAATTTATCCGCCAATTCCGGTGTTTGAATGCCTGCTTTTGCCAAAGCCTGTTGGGCGTTCATTCATCGGATCCAATTAACTTTTGCTTGAGCAACGGGCTAGCACGGAACGTGACTACGGAACGTGGTTCGATGGTAATGTCGGCACCGGTCTTGGGATTACGGCCACGTCTGGCATGTTTCTGGCGCACAATAAAATGACCAAAGCCCGAGAGTTTGACATTCTCACCCTGCTCGAGCGATTGCCGCATCACATCCAATACGGACTCAACGATTTGAGCCGACTCTTTTTTTGTCAACCCGACACGTTCATGAACAATCTTGGCAATCTCAGCTTTGGTCACTTTCCCTCACCCATAAAACACGAATTAAAACAGGCTATTACCTAGGCCTGCTAGAAACAACATGTGAAGATTATCAGAAGCTGTTAATCTGTCAAAGCTTTTTCATACTCATGTAAAGCTGTTTAAATGACTATTCCTATTTTAACAATCAAAAATCGAGTGCTACGAGTCGCCCATCATGCAAGCGCAAAACCCGATCACAGGCTTTTGCCAGAGCTTTGCTGTGCGTCACCATAACCACGCCGGCTTGCTCTTCCCGACACAAAAAACGCAGCAATTCAAACACTTCCTGAGCTGTGCGTTCATCCAGATTACCGGTCGGCTCATCGGCCAACAACAAGCGTGGCCGGGTTGATAATGATCTGGCTACCGCCACCCGCTGCGCTTCTCCGCCGGAGAGTTTGCCCGGCACATGCTGAGCCCGATCCGCCATGTTTAATCGCGCCAACAAGTCCAGCCCGCGCTGTTCTGCAGCCGCCGTTGGCATGCCTTGCACCAGCAATGGCAGGGTTACATTTTCCAGCGCAGTTAGTTCGGGAATCAAATGATGCGCCTGATACACAAAACCGATCTTTTTATTGCGCAGCTCTGCTTCCCTATTCGAACCCAGACCATGGATAAGCTCACCATCGAGCCGCACCTCGCCTTCATCCGGCGCTTCGAGCGTGCCAAGAATTTGCAACATGGTGGATTTACCGGAGCCGGATTCACCGACCACAGCCAGGAACTCACCTTCATGTACCTCAAAATCAACACCCTGCAAAATATGCAAACGACCTGCAGCAGCAGAAAAGTAGCGATGCAGATTCGATACTTTTAATAATGGTGCATTCATCGCTTCAGCTCCAGCAAATTTTGTTCCATCAGCTTCTGTTCTATCCAATTCAGTTCCATCGACTTCAATCCCCATCGGTTTAACTGTCCGCACCTAAGCCAAGCTCGATTAATTTACCCGGATGATCAAACCAATCTTCATCCACCTTGACCCAGATATTGAGGCGCACACGGCAGCCCAATATTTCTTCCAAACCCAAGCGTGCTTTGGTGCCAACTGCCTTCATGCCGCCACCGCCCTTACCAATCAACATCGGTTTATGCCGTTCACTTCCGACCAGAATCACCGCTTCGATTTCAATGATATCACCCAGATCTTCAAAACGTTCAATATCTACCGCCGTCTGAAATGGAATTTCCTGATGCATGGACAAAAACACCTGCTCACGCACATATTCGCCAGCCAACTGGCGCTGGCTCTGATCAGTAAACCAGTCGGGATCATGGATTGCCGGCTGCTCAGGCAGGTATTTGGTCAATTCTTTGAGCAAACTATCGGTCTGTGTGCCCTTGCGAGCTGAAACTGGAATATAGGCTTTTGCACCCGGATCGAGTTGCTGCAACTGCTGTAAACGCGGCAACAAACGTGATTTGTCTGCCCGATCAACCTTATTCAGCACATGAATACGCGGCTGTTTTAACCGCCCATCAGCAAAGCGTTCGATCAGCTTGCGGGTCGGCATATCGAGAGGTTTACTAGCATCCTGCATAATCGCCAACACATCCGCTTCTTCTGCCGCAGCATAAGCTACCCGCACCATGTTTCGATTGAGTTGTTGCGCACCCTTATGAATGCCGGGCGTATCAACAAAGATAATCTGACGATGCTCATCGGTGTGGATGCCCAGAATGCGGTGGCGTGTGGTTTGCGGCTTGGGAGTCACAATCGCCACTTTGACACCAATGATACGGTTCATCAGGGTCGATTTTCCCACATTCGGCACGCCCAGCAAAGCGACAGTACCGCAATGGAATGGCGGCTCATCCTTCACATCCGTTTCAGCTTTCATAGCTGTTGCGCCTTTTCCATCTATCTCATTCATTTCTTCAGTTGTTGCCATGCCTGCTCCGCCGCGTTGATCTCGGCTGTTTTCTTTCGCTCGCCACGTCCGTGACCCAGCAGTTCCCCGTTAACCCGGCAGCCGGCTTCAAATCGCGGCGACTGCCCTGCTCCGGCATCCTGCAAATCATACTCCGGCAAGCCCCAGCCCTTGGCCTGTGTTAATTCCTGCAAACGGCTTTTGGCATCGCGTGTATCCATTTCACCAATACCCTGAAGCATGCCTTGCCAGGCTTGCATCACCAGAGTCTGCGCCGCGCTCCACCCACCATCTTCAAACACCGCACCAATCACTGCCTCAACTGCATTGGCTGCAATTGATGGTGATTTGATTTCCGATGACCCGCCTCCGCGCTCACTCTCACCCACATGCAAATAGCTCGCCAGATTCCAGGCTCCGGCAATCTGCAACAGACTTTCTTTGCGCACCAATGCCGCCCGCATGCGCGATAAATCACCTTCGGGTTTATGCGGAAAAGATTGGTGCAGCGATGCGGAAATCACCAGCCCCAGCACGGCATCACCCAAAAACTCCAATCGTTCCATGTGCTGGATTTGCGCCGTCTGATTGGCCGAACGATGTGTTAACGCGCGCTGCAATAACTTCTTATCCGAAAAAACATAAGCAATGCATGTTTCCAAACCATGCAAGCGATGACCTGGCCGTTGATCTTTCCCAGCCAGCATTACTGATTTTCCATCTCTGAAATTGCATTCGGTTCAAAGGACAAATCAATACGTGTTTTATGCCTTAATATATCCAGACCGGTCAAGTCATCCGGAGCATATTCGCCCTGCTCATCCCGTGTTTTAACGCTGCCAAAGGGCCAGATTGTCACATGGTATGACGATGATATTTCAAAACCATGACCTGTCGTATGGATCTGTAAGGCATCGTAAAAACCATCCGGCAAATCCTTTTCATCGAGATATTGCACATGAAACACCTCGTGCATCTTCGCCCGGATTTCAGGCTCGGCTGCAACCGGCATGGAACGCGTTAATTCTTCAAAGCTGCCTTGCACCTTTGCATCCACATAATAAACCTTCACAAGCGATGCACCGTTGATAACAACAAAGCCGATCAGCGCCAGCCAGAACAACAGTTTAATGACCGAAAACCCAGCCTCAGCAGAATAGCTTTGACCACTCGCAGACAACACGGACTTACTCAATCACATGCCCGATGCGATCCCAGCGCACGGAACTGGTTGAATGATCCCACGACCACCAGACAATCGCTGCGCGACCCACCATATAAGCCTGCGGTACAAAACCCCAAAAACGCGAATCACGTGAATTATTGCGATTATCCCCCATCGCAAAATACATACCCTCAGGCACAGTCCATTGGCCATCTTTAATCGAATAATCTTTACGCAACACGAAGTGCTTGATGCCATTAAAATTCTCTACAAACAGGCCGGACACATCCACATTACCACCCTGCATGAAATAAGTGCGATTGCCCTTATATTCCAATGGCATCAGCTCACCATTCACACTCAGTTTGTTATCATGATAGACGATACGATCACCGGGGATGCCGACAATACGCTTGATATAATCCTTGCTCTTGTCTTCCGGATAGACAAATACTGCCACGTCACCGCGCGCCACTTCTTTCGACAGCAACTGAATATCTGTCAGCGGGATTTTAAAGCCGTAGGGATAACGCAGCACAAACAGATAATCGCCAATTTCCAAGGTGGGAACCATGCTCGACGACGGGATTTTAAACGGTGCGACGATAAAGCTGCGAATCACAATCGCCAATAAAGCAATAATAATCAGGCTTTCAATCCATTCGCGCCAGACTGGTTTTTTATTTTCGTTCATGTTTTTTTCCTTATTATCATATCACGTTTGAATAACAAAAACCGACTATAGTCGGTCGAGTAAAAGTATGCTGACCGAAAAGAGATCATACTACCTTTGTTCGCGATGGCTGAATCCTTTCATATTCATTCAAGCTTAGGTAGCCCGAATATAACCTAGGTTCAGCAACTACTGAATCACCGAGCAAACCCTGGAAAGTTTTATCTATCCATGTGTTACTGCATATGATCACGTGAATGGACTTGATGAAAACGGTAAAGTTTCAAACATACAGGCTTTAACTTTTAAATTCATGTAAACTTATCGAATATATAGACACATACTCATTGCTTTGAATTTGACCATATATTGTTTGTAAGATCTCTTGAAGTTCTTGCAAACTATTGAAACCATCTTTACAAGCATCTTCTTCAGACAACATGCCAATTTGTTTTAACCTGTACTCATTAATTACCAGTTCCCCAATTGAATCAGAGTGATTATTTGAAAAATCATTAGAGGGAAATAGAGGTAATACTGACCCTGTTGGGAAATCAATTCCCCCCTTTCTGTATCTGACAGTAGTACTTTTTTTCCCTGTCCTAATCCAATCAATATATGGACTATATAAAAGAAACCGACTTCTTGGAAATAACTCATTATCTCCATAAGAAAGCTTTTGAAAATATCTAGGTAAGTCACGCAAACTCAAACCACTTTGCTTCTTATCATTGATATAAATCTTCGGCGACCGCAAGCTGAGGTTATTTTTGGTAATTAAGCAGTCCCCTATCACCAAATAGTCAACACCCAACTCTGAAAAACTCTTTAAAGCATCTTCGATAGATTCAACAATAGGCTCTCCATGACCATTAAAAGATGTATTTAATACTACGGGGACACCTGTTTTTTTATAAAAAGATTCTATCAAGCAATAAAAGCGTTCATTATACTTTTGTTCCACAACTTGAACACGTGCCGAGTTATCAACGTGAACAAGGGCATCAAACCAGCTAACATCTACAGGTTTGGCATCTACTGCAACAGTCATATAGCGAGTACCCCCTTCACAAAAGAAGTTACTATACTTGTAATCTAAAATAGCTGGCGCAAAAGGCATAAAGCCATCTCTTTGTTTTATCTTGTTTAACTTACTTTTGATATTATCTACATTTGGCGATGCCAATATACTTCTATTCCCTAGTGCTCTGGGGCCAAATTCACTTCTACCCTGAAACCAAGCAATAATATTCCCTTCCTGTAATAATGATGCAGCTTTATCTTCAATATCTTTAAATGCTTTGAGAGTGTAATTAAAAAAAGAAAAACTAGCACTTTCCTTAATTGATTTTTCGGAAATATCTAAAGTTGGACCAAGGTAAGGGGAGTCCAAGCCACTTACGGGCAGTGCCCCCTTTAGCTTTAAGTGCCCATATAGTGCATTCCCAAAACATTGACCTTGATCGCCAGAAGCTGTTCCAACAAATACATTTTCCGCTTTGCTAAGCTGCATGATTTTGTAGGTTGCTTTACAGTTATAAGCAACACCACCTGATAAACAGATATTCTTTACACCTGTTTTCTCAATTAAGTTATCCACTAACTTTATTAAGGCTTGCTCAACCTCTTCTTGTAGCCACGCAGCCAAATCTTTGTGGATAGGTTCGATGGCTCCATTAGGTTCTCTAGCACTAGCTTCTATGCCATACATCTTTAGTAGATCTTCAATCATAGCTAGAGTATTAGTTGGGTTATTATTAACGACAGACCTCATTTTTCCATCATTAAAAGTAAAGATTTTTTTTCCTTCAAACACTGTGGCATCACCACAACCAGCTAGTGCCATTGTGTTTCCAGCGAAACGAGAAGATTTCCAACCTAAGAAATAAGTGAAAGCACGATACACTTCAGCAATGCCACTTTCAAATGGGTCAGAAAAATCAGCACCAATGTTTTCAAATGATTGCCTGTTTACAATGAAGTATGACTGTTGCTCTCGTTTTGTTTTCCACCACTCATGGTTGGCTCCATGTGCGGTAGTATTCCCACCTGAGTCTAAGACAATGACTATTGCTTCTTCAAATGGTGATGAGTAAAAAGTTTGGAGAGCATGGGAAGTATGATGGTTGCATTCTATCCATGGGGTATCATTTTTTAAAAAAAGTTGTGGATTTAATGCTGAGGTTTCACAACATGTTGATGTCACTACCAGGTCGACCTCAGAATGGTTAAGATTAAGTGAGGGAAAAAGATAATTAGAGGCATTTTTGTATCCACCATCTCGTTTAATTCGAGAAACTCGTTCCTCGGAAATGGCGGCCAGGACATGTCCATCTTTTATAATACAACACCCCCCATCCCATAGCTTCTTACCATGAGATGTTTGACCCGAATTTACCCCTACAATAATTGTCACTTCAACAAGCGCTTTGAATCAACCAATAAAAAAACTAGCGTTATAGCTAGCCCTATAATCGAGG
>CAYOTF010000145.1:0-3681 GCA_964406805.1 uncultured Zetaproteobacteria bacterium
CGGCTTCAATCTGGCGCTCGATATGAGCGCGAAATGCTTCTTCATCAATGCTGCCATTAGCAAATGGCGTGACCAAAGCGGTCATAGTACCGTGAAACATAATGCCTCCGTGAGTGCTGTGGATTCAAGAACCTGCACGCGCTGAACTATAACCGCTGAACATCATCGAGAAAGTGTAATTTAACTCTGCGGCTTGAGCGGCGAATTAATCCCGACGCAACAAGCTCCAGTTTAACGGCCAGACGACCTTAAACTCCAGTGCTTTTCCGTTCACCGGATGCTGAAAGCGCAAGCGCCATGCATGCAACATCAAACCGCTCCCGCCTACCGCTTTGTAGGCCGCCAGCTGGGTTTTATCCGCATATTTATTATCACCCAAAATCGCATGACCTTCAGCCTGCAACTGCACCCGCAGTTGATGTGTACGGCCACTGTGCGGCTTGAGCGCCAGCATTGCATAATCAAAACCATTGCGATCCAACTGCATCATCACCTGATAATCGGTTCGCGACTCCTTGCCTTCTGCCGCATCCACTACCATACGTTCACCGCCTTGCACCACGCCCTTACTCAAACACGATTGCATGCACCCCGCCTGGGCAAAGGGATGACCGGCAACCAGCGCAAAATATGTTTTTTGCATCTCGCGCTGACGAAACGATTCGGTAAGTTGGCGCAACGCGGCCAGATTCTTGGCCATCAACAACACACCCGACGTATCCCGATCGAGGCGATGCGCCAAACGCAGGTCGGGCAAATCACGCACGACTTTCAAGGCTTCAATCAAACCGGCACGGTGACCGGAACCGCCATGCACCACCAAACCGGCCGGTTTATTAACCACCAACAAGTTTTCATCCTCAAACAGGATCGGCAAGTCACGCACCTTGTCCAACAGCGATGCAGGCAGTTCACCGGATCGCTCACCCAATGCCCCCGCTAGCGGATCTTCATCCGGCTCGCGCAAGCTTGCAGGCAAATAGATTTCATCCCCGCATGCAACACGTGACTGCGGCTTGCAGCGCTTTTTATTGATGCGTACATTACCCTTGCGAATCAAACGCAAAATCAACGTACGCCGTGAACTGCCCAGATGGCGGCTCAACACCCGATCCAAACGGCTATCATCTTCATTTTCATCAATCGTTAAAATACTGTTTTCCTGCATTTTTCTTGCTAAACCACCTTCACCCGATAGAGTCACCAGTCTGTGCAGTGAGCTCCGTGTTTTTCTGCATCGCTTAACTCATCAACGCAGCTCAACGAGTAATGGCAATGGTAGTGATTTGTTTCCGGGAATCCCAGCCTCCGAATAATCGAAAGATACACCGAGAGATAGCAAGGACAGTTTTTAATCCCGCACCATTGGAACCAACCGGTTCAACCAGACCGCACTGCGTAGTGACAATATCGATGCCCCCTAACGTTGAGCCTGCATAAATAAACTGCATTTGAAAGCTTGTACTCGCGCCTCAAACCATCTGCTCACAGCACTGGGGGGGCAAGAGCCAATAGAATAGCTAATCACCATCCGGTTTTTACGACCATGCGAGTCTGTAAATCTACCTGGTGTGATCAAGCCTAACACCTATTCCAACGAATAGTTTGTTGTCGATGCATGCATCGAACACGTTCTCAAATGCCACAAGGAAACTGCGTGACTGTAAAAAAACTCATGC
The DNA here is from genome assembly GCA_964406805.1 of uncultured Zetaproteobacteria bacterium. Lineage (GTDB taxonomy): Bacteria > Pseudomonadota > Zetaproteobacteria > Mariprofundales > Mariprofundaceae > Mariprofundus. Next base: position 1,680 of record CAYOTF010000145.1, read on the forward strand.
TTATCAACGCGTTACACGAAGAAGAAAGCCGTGTCGCCATTATCGAAGATGGTTATCTTCATGAACTCGATATTGAATCTGCCCACAAGGTATTAACCAAAAGCAATATCTATCGAGGTAAAATCACCAAGGTTGAAGCCAGTCTTCAAGCCGCTTTTATCGAATACGGTTCGGCTCGTCAGGGCTTCTTATCGATGAATGAAATCCATCCGGATTATTGGCGGGACGGGGTCGACAAATCGACAAATCCGCGCAACCTATCCATTCAGGATGTATTGCAGGCCAAGCAGGAAATTCTTGTGCAAGTGGTCAAAGAAGAGCGCGGCAATAAAGGCGCAGCACTGACCACCAACATCTCGTTGGCCGGCCGTTATCTGGTACTCAGCCCCAACTCTGTGCGCGGCGGCATTTCCCGCAAGCTCTCGGATGACGATCGTCGCTCCATGAAAGAAATCCTCAAGCAACTGGATGTGCCCGACAATATGGGGCTGATTATCCGCACGGCCGGTAAAGATCAGACGCTGGAAGCATTGCAGCGCGATTATCAATACTTGCGCCGGCTGTGGGACGAAATCCGTATCACCAGTGAAACCACCCCTTCACCCGCGCTGATTTATCTCGATGGCGACTTGGCCACACGTGCGATTCGCGATCATTTCTCCGATGATATTCAAGAAATCTGGGTGGATAATCATGAGGTTTATACGCGCACCAAAGATTTCATTCATGCCGTTATTCCCGGCAAAGAAAAGCTGGTCAAGCTCTACCGTGGCAAAAAACCATTGTTTCGTCAGCATAACATCGAATCGCAATGCGAAGAAATTCACCGGCGTGAAATTCACTTGCCTACCGGCGGCTCGATTGTGCTCGATCCAACCGAAGCGTTAACTGCCATTGATGTCAATTCTGCCCGCGCCACCAAGGGCAAGCATATCGACGACACTGCTCTTGCCATCAATCTGGAAGCCGCAGAAGAAGTCGCCCGCCAACTGCGCATTCGCGATATTGGCGGTTTGATTGTCATTGATTTCATCGACATGGCCAACCGCAAACACGGCCAACAGGTTGAGGATGTACTGCGCAAAGCCTGTAAACAGGACAAAGCACGCATTCAATTTGCCCGCATTTCCCGCTTTGGTTTATTGGAAATGTCACGTCAACGTCTGCACCCTTCGGTACGTGAATCGACCACCGAAGCATGCCCCCGTTGCCAAGGGCGCGGCTCAATCCGCACCGTTGACTCCATGGCGCTGCAAATGCTCACCCGCATGGAAGACTGGTCAGAGCGCGGTAAACTGCCCACCCTCGTGGTGCAAGTGCCATCGGAAACCGGCGAATATCTAATGAACAACAAACGCAGCAATATTGCCCGCATCGAAGAAGCGTATGATATTCAGATCACCCTGCAGATTCGCCCGGAACTGGATATTCCCCACTATCGCATTGAACGGCAGTGGAATGAAAACAATCAACAGCGTGTTGAAGTACTCGAAGACACCGGCAAACGCATTAAAGCACCGCGCCCAAGCCGCAAGTTGAAACCGGTGAAACCCGTGGTTGGCATTCCAACACCGGTGCCGGAAGCACCTGCACCTGTCGAAGAAAGCAAGAAAAAGGGGCCGTTGCAGGCACTCATCAATCTATTTACCGGCAATCTAAAAAAAGAAGCGAAAAAAGAACCGCTTAAAACAAATGAACCGGCGACAGAGCCAGCCAAAACAGAGCAGCCCAACAAACGTCGCCGTCGTGCTGGCGGCCGCAACCGCAATCGCTCCAACTCATCCGATAACGGTTCTGCAAACGGTACAGCAAACAATACGGCGAACACCAATGCCAACAAGCCTGCTGAGCAAAACGCCCCCCGACAAAACAACAGCACTAAAAAGCCGGTTCGAGCGCAGAGCACAAACAAACAAACAGCCACTGCAGATGACAAGGCTAACGAACCCATAGCAAGCAACAGCGAAGCAACTACCAGTGAAGCCAAGCCACGTCGTCGCAG
>CAYOTF010000145.1:3709-6799 GCA_964406805.1 uncultured Zetaproteobacteria bacterium
GCGGCTGCTTCAGCAACAAGCAATAATAATACAGACGGCAATGCCTCCGATGATTCGACAGAGGCGAAGAATACAACGGCAGCTACAACAACTCCGCCGGCGACACCACCAACTTCCCCGCAAAGAAACAACAAACAGACGGATAATAAACAAGCCAGCAGCAAACCAAGCACAAAGAAATCAGCTGCAAGCAAGTCAGACGCTACAAAAAAAGAAAATGACAAAAAAAACGATGGCAAAAAATCGACTGCGAAAAAACCGACAACTCGCAAACAGAATGACAACAAAAAAAGCGCTAGCACTGCGGCACCAGACAAAGCCGACGTAGCAAAAGCTAAAGCACAGCCGGACAAGCCATCAAACACGCCATCAATCACGAAAACAAACGAACAACCGCAACACCAAGCGAGTGAATAAGGCCGCAAACGACACCACCCTGAGCTTCACCATTGATGAAGCTCAGGATGGTAAACGACTCGATTCAGCCCTGACAACGCTCAGCGGCTTGAGTCGCAATCATATTCAGAACCTGTTGAAAGCCGGCCATGTGCACAACGCGGCGGGCAAGACCATGATGCAAGCATCCTTGCGCGTGTTTGAAGATGAACGCTACAGCTTGTATATCCCAGCTCTTGAAAGCATGAACCTTGAGCCGGAAGACATCCCGCTGGATATTTTATTTGAAGACGAACATATCATTGTCATCAATAAAGCCGCTGGCATGGTGGTGCATCCTGCTCACGGCCATGATCATGGTACTCTGGTGCATGCATTGCTATTCCACTGCGATAGTTTATCCGGCATCCGTTTGTCTGGCATCAATGGCATGCAGCGCCCCGGCATTGTGCACAGGCTCGACAAAGACACCTCCGGCAGCCTGGTGGTGGCAAAGAGTGAAGCAGCGCATCGCCAGCTTAGTGCGATGTTTGCCGAACATGATTTAAACCGCCAATACATCGCATGGTGCCGTGGCAACCCACGCTGGCGCCAACAATGCATCGAACTACCCATTGCCCGCCATCCCCAGAACCGTCAAAAAATGGCTGTCAATCCCAACGGCAAAGAAGCCATCACCAACGCTCAGGTCGAACACACGTTCGGCCCGTTCAGTCAATTGCGTTTAACCCTGCATACCGGTCGCACACATCAGATTCGGGTACATTTATCGCACGAACACCTGCCCATTCTGGGTGATCCGGTTTATGCCCGCAGCTACAATCCAGCCTCCACCATTCCCGACCCGAGCCACAGCGCCATCAGCGCACTCAAGCGTCAGGCACTGCATGCCGAATTGCTGGAGTTCAAGCATCCGATTCACGGCAACCCCTTGAGTTTCCGTGCTCCGCTGCCGGCTGATCTGCAACGCCTTGCCAGCGCCTTAAAACAAAATTATGGCTGAAACCGGTCGCATTAAACCAGTTCATGGTCAACAGGATTGTGTGCAACCGGCTTATATTCAACCAAACTATAACTTCATTGAATCAAGACTCTTTGCTCGCCATCGCATTCGCGGGCTATTCAGCTTACGTAACGGAGGCATTAGCCCTGCTCCCTTCGATAGTCTGAATTTCGGCTCCGGATTGGGTGATGCAGAAAGCAATATCACATGCAACTTAAAGCGCTTCATTGCCTCAACCCGCCTGCCGGGCATACCCCATCAAGCCATCCAAACGCATCAAACCGGCACGTTATGGTGCAAAGGATCCGGCCAAACACACAACACAGCAGCCGATATTTTATTAAGCGATCAATCGGACACGCCTCTTGCCGTACGCACCGCCGACTGCCTGCCTGTTTTGCTTGCCGATCCCGAAAGCGGTATCTCTGCAGCTGTGCATGCCGGCTGGCGCGGCACATCTGCAGGCGTAGTCAAACAAGCCATTCAGAGCATGACTGAGCACGGAGCCAAGCCTGAACATATCCTTGCATGCCTGGGGCCCTGCATTGGTTCCTGCTGTTTTAATATTGGAGAAGAGGCCGCCAGCGCACTCAAAAACAGTGCTGAATCAGCTCATGATTTTGTACACAACAGCGCCGACTTGCGTCAAATCAACCGTTTGCAACTGCTGCAACAGGGTTTATCCGAGCGTAATATTGAACTCATCGAAGCCTGCAACGCTTGCGATACCAAGCATTTTTTCTCATTCCGCCGTGATGCCGGCCAAACCGGACGACACCTTGCCATTGTCGCCGCCACATCCAAACCGTAAGCTGCGCCGATGAACTTCAAGCTCTCCACCCTACTTTCACTGCTCATCATCGGCCTGATCAGCGGTTGTGCCTCGAAAGACAAAGTCTACGATGATAATGCCGAAGGAGAATATGCCGAAGCCAAAGCCTTCATTCACAGTGGTAATTATGATGTTGCCGGCGATAAATTAAAAAGGTTCAGCGCCGATCATCCGTACAGTAAACACGCTATTCAATCGGAATTATTACGCATTTATGCGGCCTACAAAGGTGATCAACTGATCCTCTCGGAAACCATGAGTAAGCGCTTTATTGATCGCCATCCCAAACATGCCAATGTTGATTATGCCAAATACATGCTGGCCATGAGCTATTACGGACAACGCACAGCGCCGGAAAAAGATATCAGCATGTACAAATCGTCCATCGACGCGTTTAAAACACTGCTCAACGATCATCCGGAAAGCAGCTATGCCAAGAGTGGCCAACGCCATCTGCGTTCGCTGTTTAATGCGCTGGCCATACATGAATTAACCATTGGTAAGTTTTATTTTGATCGTGATCGCTTTGTTGCCTCGGCCAATCGTTTTCAAGAATTGGTACGTTTGTATCAGACTACGCCATCCATCGAAGAAGCACTGTATTATCTATCCGCATCCTATGCCAAGATGGGTTTGAAACGTGATGCCCGGCAAACCGCCATGATTCTACGACACAATCATCCGGACAGTTCATGGAGCTCAAAAGTCAAACGCTTTCTTTAAACACACACTGACCTCAGCATCGCTTGATAATGAACAACAGCATAACAAAAATAATTTCTCTGCTGCTTTTCAGCATCGTGGTTGTTTTCCTGAACGCTTGCAGCGAATACGACAAAATCGAAATCAACAAGCTTCT
>CAYOTF010000146.1:0-6661 GCA_964406805.1 uncultured Zetaproteobacteria bacterium
CATGGGTACATCGCTGGATCGTGCATCGGCTGAAACCCAGCTCTACAAACGTGGCATTTCATTCAAGATTCCCGGCATGAAAATCGATGGCATGGATGTGCTGGAATTTAATAAGAAAATGCGTGAAGCCATTGAGCATGCACGTTCCGGTCAAGGCCCTATTCTGGTGGAAGCCAATACCTACCGTTACCGTGGTCATTCGATGTCTGATCCTGCGACTTATCGCACCCGTGCAGAAGTGGATGAATGGCGTTCAGGCCGTGATCCGATTGCCCGCTTGCAAAATCAGATGATTGAAGCTGGTCTTTCCACAGCAGAAGCATTCAAACAGAAAGATAAAGATCTCAAAAAGCAGGTCGCAGAGATCGCCAAGGCGGCCGAAGCGCAGCCGCAACCGGATGCCAGCGAATTGTGGACGGATATTTATAGCGATCCGATCGCAGGCGCATATCCAGAAACGGGCAAGGTGTATTGATATGAATAAAATTACCTACCGTGAAGCACTGAATCAGGCCATGGCTGAGGAAATGACCCGTGATGAGAATGTATTCTTGATGGGCGAAGAAGTCGCCGAATACAATGGTGCGTATAAAGTCTCACAGGGTTTGCTGGATAAGTTCGGCTCCAAACGTGTGATTGATACACCGATTACCGAGCTGGGTTTTGCTGGTCTCGGTGTGGGAGCTGCGATGACTGGTTTGCGGCCGGTGATTGAATTTATGACCTGGAACTTTGCCATGCTGGCACTCGATCAGATTGTTAATGCAGCGGCCAAAATGAAATACATGTCCGGTGGCCAGTATTCGGTGCCGATGGTGTTTCGTGGTGCGGGTGGTTCTGCTGCGCGTGTGGGCGCACAGCATTCGCAGAGTCTGGAAAATTGGATGGCCAATATCCCCGGCCTTAAAGTAGTGATGCCTTCAAATCCGGCTGATGCCAAGGGTTTGTTAAAAGCATCCATCCGCGATAACGACACCGTGATTTTTATCGAAAACGAAATCAATTATGGTGATGTGGGTGCTGTGCCGGAAGGCGAATACATTATTCCTCTGGGTAAGGCGGATATCAAACGTGCAGGCACGGATGTGACCATCGTGGCGCATTCGCGCATGACCGGTTTTGCATTGCAAGCGGCCAAAGAGCTGGCCAAGCAGGGCATTGAAGCGGAAGTCGTTGATCCGCGCACCATTCGTCCGCTGGATATTGATACCATTGTGGCTTCTGTGGTCAAAACAAACTGTGCGGTCGTGGTGGAAGAAGGTTGGCGATTTGCCGGTATTGGGGCGGAAATCTCGGCCTGCATCATGGAACGCGCATTTGATGATCTGGATGCGCCGGTGATTCGTGTGACCGGTAAAGATGTACCGATGCCCTATGCCGCCAATCTGGAAGCCCTGGCGTTGCCATCGGTTGCCGATATTGTGCAAGCAGCCCGCGTAGCCTCTGGCCGCGCTTAACCTGAACACTTCGTGAACAACGATTTAATTTCTCACCGCAGAGGACGCAGAGGACGCAGAGGAAGAAACTATGATTGTTTTTCCTTCGCGTACTTTGCGTCCTCTGCGGTAAAAGTTTTTAAGAGGTTTTGACCTATGCCGATTGATGTTTTTATGACGCAACTCTCACCGACCATGACCGAGGGCAAGATTGCCCGCTGGTTGAAAAAGGAAGGTGATACGCTGGAATCCGGCGAAGTGCTGGCCGAAGTGGAGACCGATAAGGCGACCATGGAAGTGGAAGTGGTGGATGAAGGCATTCTGCATAAAATCCTGTCACCGGCAGGCTCTATTGTGGCGGTTGGTTTACCCATTGCCGTGATTGCCGATGAAGATGAAGAGGTGTCGGATGATTATATGCCGGAGAGCGCTGATGCTCCTGCTGCTGAAGTAACTGAAGCAGTAGAAGAAACAGCCAGCGCTCCTGCTGTCGCTGCGATGCCTGCTGCCGTGGCTGCAACTGCTACTACTTCAGCACCTGTAGCACGCACTGGTCGTATCAAGGCCAGCCCGCTGGCACGCCGTCTGGCCAAGCAGAAAGGTATCAATCTGGCCGCTATTCAAGGCACGGGGCCGAAAGGTCGTATTGTTAAAGTCGATGTTGAGAATGCTTCCAAACGTGGTGTTTCACTCGGAGGGGCTGCTTTTACTGCACCGCCGGTACGCCCTATGCCGCAAGGGCCATTGCCGTATCACGACGATGAATATGAGCGCATTGAAAACACCATGATGCGCAAAGCCATTGCGCGCCGTTTATCTGAATCCAAACAAACCGTACCGCATTTCTACCTCAGTGTGGATGTGGCCATGGATCGTTTGATGGATCTGCGAGCACAGCTGAATGAAGCTGCCGACGGCGCATTTCGTTTGAGTGTGAATGACTTTATTGTCAAAGCCGTAGCCAAATCGCTGGTTGATGTGCCAGCCGCCAATGCCAGTTGGACCGATAGCCATACCCTGATGCATAAGCATGCACATATTTCGATTGCAGTGGCGATTGAGGGCGGTTTGATCACACCAGTCGTGCGTTTTGCCGAACAGAAAGCCATCACCGATATTTCAGCTGAAATTAAAGAGTTGGCAGGGCGTGCGCGTGCCGGTGAATTACAGCCTGCGGAATATTCTGGTGGTACGTTCTCAATCTCCAATCTCGGCATGTATGGCGTGAAACAGTTTCAGGCTATCGTGAATCCACCTGAAGGTGCGATTCTGGCTGTCGGTGGAACTGATGAACGTGCGGTGGTTGAAGATGGTGTGTTGGTGGTCAAAAAGATGATGACCTTGACCCTATCGTGCGATCACCGTGTTGTTGATGGTGCCGTTGGTGCCGAGTTCCTGGCTGCATTGAAGAAACATATCGAGTGCCCAGCAGGCGTACTTATCTAAATTTATTCACCGCAAAGGCGCAAAGAGCGCAAAGAAAACAAATCAATGTTTTTCTCTGCGTACTTTGCGCCTTTGCGGTTAAAAGCTTATTCGAGGTTTTGACCCATGCCGATTGATGTATTTATGACCCAGTTATCTCCGACTATGACCGAGGGCAAGATTGCCCGCTGGTTGAAGAAGGAGGGAGATGAACTGGTTTCCGGTGAAGTGATGGCCGAAATCGAAACCGATAAAGCCACCATGGAAATGGAAGTTGTGGATGAGGGTGTGTTGCATAAAATCATCGCGCCGGAAGGCTCCATCGTAGTGGTGGGCTCTGCCATTGCAGTGATTGCGGAAGACGATGAAGAAGTGCCGGATGATTATGCACCGGAAAGTCTGGTTGAAGATGCTCCAGTAGCTGAAGTGGTTGAAGACGCGGTGGAACAGGTTGCGGCAACAGTGGCAGATGCTGTGGTTGAAACGACCCCCGCATCCGATGAAGATGTGGATGCCTTGAATCTTAAACCAGCCGGTGTATTCAATGCCGATGGTGAATATGATGTCGTGGTGATTGGTGCAGGCCCCGGCGGTTATGTGGCCGCGATTCGTGCGGCACAGTTAGGCTTGAAGGTGGCATGCGTTGAATCCACCCATCTGGGTGGTATTTGCCTGAACTGGGGCTGTATTCCAACCAAGGCACTGCTCAGGACGGCGGAAGTGATTAATATTATCGAGCATAGCGGTGATGTGCTGGGTTTAGGTGTGAGTAAAGCCAATCCGGATCTGAAAAAAGCCGTGGCGCGTTCGCGGGCAATTTCAGCCAAGTTGAACGGTGGAATTGGATTCCTGTTCAAGAAAAACAAGATCGAGCATATCGATGGTCATGCATCGTTTGAGTCGGGTAATCGTTTGATGGTCAAAGCGGCCAATGGTGAAAGCACGCAGGTCACGGCGAAACACGTGATTGTGGCAACGGGTGCGCGGGCGCGTGCATTCCCGGGCATGGATGTCGATAACGCAGTCATCATCACCTACAAGCAGGCGCTCGATCCGAAAGCCTTACCGAAGAAGCTGGTGGTGATTGGCTCCGGAGCCATCGGTATGGAGTTCGCATACTTTTACAACGCTATGGGCTCGGAAGTGACGGTGATTGAAGCAGCCGATCAGATCCTGCCGCTGGAAGACCATGAAATTTCCAAAGTCGTGGCGCGATCATTCAAGAAACAGAAGATCAATATTATCAACGGCGCGATGGTATCATCAGCCAAAAACATTGATGGCAAAGCCGTGGTGGAATACACGGCCAAGGGTAAGGATGTCACGATCGAAGGCGATGTGTGCCTGGTGGCTGTTGGTGTGATTGGTAATACCGATGCTATCGGTGCAGAAAACACTTCCATGAAAGTGGATCGCAATACGATTGAAGTCGATGACTGGTATCGTACCGATCATGCCGGTATCTATGCCATTGGTGATGTGGTGGGTGCGCCTGCATTGGCGCATGTGGCCAGCCATGAAGGCATTGTCTGTGTCGAAGCGATTGCAGATAAGTCTCCGCATGCCGTGGATTACGGAAATGTGCCGGGCTGTACCTATTGCCAGCCGCAGGTGGGTTCATGCGGCAAGACTGAAAACACCTGTAAGGAAGAAGGCATCCCGTACAAGGTTGGGCGCATGTCGTATGCCACCAACGGCAAGGCGATGGGTTTAGCAGAAACCGAAGGTATGGTGAAAACCATCTTCCATGCTGAAACCGGCGAATTGCTGGGCGCACACATCGTAGGAGCAGAAGCGACTGAAATGATTGTCTCGCTCGGTGTAGCCAGAACATTGGAAACCACCGAAGCGGAATTAGCGCATCATATGTTCCCGCATCCGACCTTATCGGAAATGATCCATGAATCGGTACTCGATTCCGATGATAAGGCGATTCATATTTAGGCTCTTCAACGCTTTCATACGATTCTTTTCAGCTATGGTACTAATCCATTACATCTGAATCTATTCTATCCCCCAAAGCTGAACCCTTTAAACTGTGGTGGGCGCAGCAAGAAAAAAATTGAAGCCCAGGCGGCCAAGAGCATTGTGAGTTCGGATAGCGCAGCAGTTCTGGGTTTGGGAAAGAAGCGAGCATTAAGGCTTGATGGTAAAAGGGGGAGAGTTGAATGTGTGAATTAGAGCTAGCTATGCGCCGCTTGCGTTATCGTTTGAACAGGCAGGGAATGCTGGAGTTGGATGCGTGGTTGAGTCCGTTGTTGGAGGCTGATTTTCATGCCGAGGGTGTGCTGGAGGCGATGGATGTATTGATGCAGTGTGAGCCGCCTGAATTGCAAGCTATGATGCAGGGTGAGCGCGATGTGCCGGAGTGTTTGAAGACATGGTTATTATAATATGAAAATCAGAAATATCGTGCTTGTCATGGTATTGATGTCTTTGCTGGCGTGTACGCAATCGCAACCGCTTGCATCGGCCATTGTCCCTCAGAGTAATGATAGCGTTGCCATGCAATCTGCCTTGGTGTTTGAGCCGGATCATGTGGATATGGGTAGTGTCAAAGAGGGGGAGGATGCAGTTGTATTTATCCGAGTACGCAACACCGGTGATGTGATGGCGAATATTGTAGCTGTGGAAACATCCTGCGGCTGTAGTGTAGCGGAGCCGGAACAGCGCTTGTTAATGCCGGGTGCTTTTACACGCATTAAAGTGGTGGTGGATACCTTTGCCAAGCAGGGTGATGCTAAAAAATGGGTGCAGTTAATGGATGACACAGGGCATCGTAGCAAGGCATGGTTGAGTTTGAATGTGCAGCCTAACCCGCATTTGAGCGTGGGGGATCGCAGTATCTTCAAGGGTAAGTGTGCGGCCTGTCATTACGACACTGCTAAAGGGCAGGTCAAAGGGCCGGAGATTTATAACGCTGTGTGTAGCATGTGTCATGGTGATCAGGCTCAGGGAGTAACGGGGCCATCGTTGCATCATCATGATAATGCTGATGTGTTGGCCGGGCTGATTGCCCGTGGCACAGGCTCACATCATATGCCTGGTTTCGCTTTAAATCAGGGTGGGCCATTGACGGATCAACAAATAACCGAGTTGAGTGAATGGTTATCGAGGCTGGACGAAACGGGGCAAAAACGTTAGAAAGCCACCACTTAAACTGAGGGAGCCTTTCATGAAAAAAGAAACAGTTATTGCACCATCTATTTTATCGGCCGATTTTGCGCGCTTGGGTGAAGAGATCAAAGCCATTGATGACGGTGGTTGTGATTGGATTCATTTTGATGTCATGGATGGTTCGTTTGTGCCGCCGATTACCATTGGCGATAACATCTGCAAGGCAATCCGTTCGCATACAGATAAGCCGATTGATGTGCATTTGATGGTCAATCACCCGGATACACAGGTTGAAGCGTTTGCTGCTGCTGGGGCGGATATCATTACCGTGCATCAGGAAGCTTGTGTGCATCTTGAGCGTACGCTGCAATTGATCCGTTCGTTGGGTAAAAAGGCCGGTGTGAGTTTGAATCCTTCAACGCCTGTTTCGACCATTAAAAATGTATTGCATTGCACCGATCTGGTGTTGTTGATGAGTGTGAACCCCGGTTATGGTGGGCAGTCATACATTCATGCTGTCACCGATAAAATTCGTGAAGCACGCAAGATGCTCGATGATGCTGGTTGTGATGCATGGCTGGAAGTCGATGGTGGTGTGAACGTGAAAACAGTGGAAGAAGTGGCTGCAGCAGGTGCGGATGCACTGGTGGCTGGTTCTGCTGTGTATGGTGCGGATGACTATG
>CAYOTF010000147.1:0-6463 GCA_964406805.1 uncultured Zetaproteobacteria bacterium
CTGGTCACCCGCCACCTCGGCGACATGCCCCATCCAGTCGTCGCCAGCGCCGCGCGAGAGCTGCTCACCAAGTCCGACAACGAGCGCTCGGGCGTGCTTTCGACCGCCATGTCGTTCCTGGGTCTGTACCGCGATCCCGTCGTCGCCGCGGTTACCTCGCGTTGCGACTGGCGGATCGGCGACCTCGTCGAAGGTGCGGACCCCGTCTCGCTCTACCTCGTCGTCCCGCCTTCCGACATCAGCCGCACCAAACCGCTCGTGCGCTTGATCCTGAACCAGGTCGGTCGCCGCCTTACCGAGGAGCTCGATGCGCGGCGCAAGCGCCACCGGCTGTTGCTGATGCTCGACGAGTTCCCCGCACTTGGTCGCCTCGACTTTTTCGAGAGCGCCCTGGCGTTCATGGCCGGCTACGGCCTGAAAAGCTTCCTCATCGCACAGTCGCTCAACCAGATCGAAAAGGCCTACGGCCAGAACAACGCGATCCTCGATAACTGCCATGTGCGGGTCAGCTTCGCGACCAACGACGAACGAACCGCCAAGCGCGTGAGCGACTCGCTCGGTACTGCGACCGAGATCCGAGATGCCAAGAACTATGCCGGCCATCGCCTGTCTCCCTGGCTCGGACATCTGATGGTCTCACGTCAGGAGACGGCGCGGCCGCTGCTCACGCCAGGCGAAATCATGCAGCTCCCGCCCGCCGACGCGCTGGTGCTGGTGTCGGGCATCTTCCCGATCCGGGCGAAGAAGGCGCGCTACTACGAGGATGCGCAGCTGCAACGCCGCGTCCTGCCCCCACCTAAAGCGCGGACCTCCGGAGATCGATCGGTTCCGCGAGACGATTGGAGCGGCCTGGCGATGCCGGCCGCCGTCACGCCGATCGCGAGCGCTGTGGTCCCGTCAGACGACGAGGTGACCGACTCCGCTAACGCCGGCATCCGGCAGGAGCCCGAGTTGCCCGTGCATGAGGCGGTCGATCCGCCACCTCGCGAACCCGTGCCCGAGTTCGAAGACGCGGAGTCCGATGACCAGGACGCGGTCCGCACCAGAACGCTGCAGGGCCGGGTGGGCGCCAATGCTCGGCAAGCGTCGATGGATCCCGACGACGGCATCGCCCTGTGAGCGGACGCCGGGACCGCCTGAACGTCTATTTCGAGCCGGCGACCGCCAAGGCGTTGGAGGAGCTCGCGATCCGGCGGCGCGTCTCCAAATCGGCGATCGTCGATGCCGCGGTCGCATCCTTCCTGTCGCCAGACGGCGCGGATCGCCGCGAAGCTGCCTACACGCGTCGGCTCGACCGGCTGACCCGGCAGGTCGAACGGCTCGAACGGGATCAGACCATTGCGCTGGAGGCCCTTGGCCTCTTCATCCGTGCCTGGCTAACCGCGACGCCGCCGCTCGCCGACAGCGCGCAGGCCTCCGCCCAAGCGAAGGGCCGCGAACGATATGAGAGCTTCATCGAAACCCTGGGGCGCCGCGTGCAGCAAGGGCGCAGCCTCGCCAAGGAGGTGTTGGAGGACGTACAGATGCCAGACCTTGGAAATCCCGATGAAAGGCCATGACCGATTTGCGCCCCATAAACTGTCATTCGGCCTGGCCATCTAAAGTCCCGAAAGTTGCCGTTCATTCAGGACGCTGGCCTGCTCTCCAAGGGCGGGCCAGCCCGTGATATAGCCGTTCCTTGCAGACCAATGACGACACCGCGTGCGCGATTAGGGCAGCGAGAAACAGCGGCAGGATCAACCCCCTGCTGGCAGTTGCCTCGACGATGATGATGACGGCAGTCAACGGCGCGCGAACGACGCCGGTGAAATAGGCGACCATGCCGAGCAGGACTACGGCGCCGCCCGGATCGTTCGGAAATAGAGGCCGCAGAACGGCACCAAGCCCGGCCCCCGTCGCCAATGATGGCGCGAAAATGCCTCCCGGCAAACCGGATGAGGCCGTCGCCAACGTTGTGGCGAATTTGGCTGGTCCGAACCAATAGGGCGCGTTAGTACCGTCGATGATCGCATGGGCGGCGGAATATCCCGTGCCCCAGGTCAGGCCGGTCGCGACCCCCAGCACTGCGACGGCAGCGCCGCACATCAGCGCCCAGAGTACGGGCCGATCCCTCAAAAATGGAAACCAGCGGTCGCGTGCTGCGCCGATGTTGAGCATTGCGCGCGCGAACAGCCCGCCGGTCAGGCCGCCGAGCACGCCTGCCACCGGCGCGATCCGCAGTACAGCGCCCGCCTTCAACGTCTGTCCGACGGCACCAAAATAGACGTAATCGCCCGCCAGCCCGAGGCTGACGATGCCAGCGATCAGGATTGTCGTCATGACAAGCAGCGCGACCCGCTGCTCATAGGCGTCAGCTAGTTCCTCGATCGCAAAGGTCACCCCAGCCAGCGGCGTATTAAACGCCGCCGCCACGCCAGCCGCGCCGCCGGCGATGATCATGGAAGCGCGCATCGGCGCCCGGAACACCCGCGTAAACCAGCCAAGAATAGCCGCGGAGATTTGTACCGTTGGTCCCTCGCGCCCGACGGACGCGCCGCTTAGTAGCGCTATGACCGTGAATATACCTTTGAAAATCGCGGTTTTGGGGGAGATGAGGCGATCCAGCGCACGCTTGGGATCATCGGCTGCGGCGATGACCTGGGGAATCCCCGAGCCAGCAGCCTCCGGCGCAAACCGTCTCGTCATCCACGCGATGGCGGCGAACGCCGATGGCGTCACGACGAGCGGCGCCCACCACAGCCGATGAACAATGCCGTCGAAAATGCCGCTGGCACTGTCGGCGAACCTGGCAAACAACAAGGCAGCAAGGCCGATGGTAATCGCGCCAAGACCCATTGCCATCCGGCGACGCCAAACCACCGATGCCGGACCGTGCCGCCGAAGCAGGACTCGCCAGCGCCTGTTCACAGGAAGATTCATGAGGGCTGACTAGCCCCGGCTCCGTGCGCGCACCACCCAAGGATTGTGAATTGGCGTATTTGCGAATGGCTACGGTCAGAGGCTAAGGCCGTTCAGATCATGGTCCAAGCGTCGGGAGGGCGTCATCGCCACAAACATGATGGCCACGCCACCCGATAGGCGGTGGCAGCACAATCGGTTCTATCGCTGGTGGCGTAGCGCGATCGTCTCCTCCGTGGATCACGAAAGCGTCGTCGCGCGGATTGAGGACGAAAGTGGCTGGAGCGGGCGGTACGTCTTCATGACAATGATGTCGGCCGGCATCGCGGTACTCGGTCTCTTGCTGTCATCGCCAGCCGTCGTGATCGGCGCGATGCTCATCTCTCCTCTCATGAATCCGATCCTCGGCCTCGGGTTCAGTCTGGCGCTGTTCGACTTTTCCGAAACCCGGCGGTCGCTGACGGCACTCGCGGCAGGGGCGATTGTCGCGATCGCCTTTACCGCCATCATCGTGCTCGTGTCGCCGCTCAAGGCACCGACAGCAGAAATCCTGGCCAGAACGCGACCGAACCTGTTCGACCTTCTGGTCGCGCTGTTTGCCGCACTTGCCGGGACATTCGCGATCATTCGCGGCCGTGGCGAAACCATCGTCGGTGTTGCCATCGCCACCGCATTGATGCCGCCGCTGGCGGTAGTCGGCTATGGGCTTGCGACCTGGAACATGCCGGTGCTCGGCGGCTCGTTCGCGCTGTTTGTCACCAATCTTATGACCATTGCGCTCGCGGCCACTGTTGTCGCCCGGTTCTATGGCTTTGGCCATCATCTCTCCAGTCAGCAGAGTTGGCTCCAGACGGTCATCCTCATCCTGGTCTTTGCAGCCATGTCAGTCCCACTTGGATTTTCGCTCACAAGGATCGCGAGCGAGACGGTGACGGCGACCAAGGTGCGATCTTTCCTGTCCGACCGGTTCGGCGCTTCATCCCGCGTCACCCAGCTCGATATCAATTTCGATCGTGACCCGATCTCGATCCGGTCGGTCGTCATCGCGCCGCGCTCGGCGGCTGCCGACAACGCGGCGCTGCAAAAGGCGCTCGCTGCCCAATTGAAGCGCCCGGTGAAGCTTCAGGTCGATCAGGTGCTGATGAGCGCTGGCACGGGCGCAATCGATGCACAGCGGGCTGAATTGCAGCAGGCATCGGAAGCGACGGCCGCAGAGAATGCCGAAATCGCGACGGTCATGCGGTTGGTAGCCCTAAGCGCCGGTGTCGCACCGGATGATGTCACGATCGATCGCGATCACCACCGTGCGTCTGCCACCGCCAAGCCCTTGCCCGGCGCGACATCGGCGACCTACCGCGCGCTTGAGCGCCGACTGAACGCAGCTGTCGAGGGCTGGCAGATCGCGATCGTGCCACCCTTCGGCGTCTTCCCCGAAATCCGCTTCGCCAACGATAGTGACGTGCTGGACGAGACGGCCCGCGACGCTGTGCTGCTGTCGGCGTGGGATGCACAGAGATGGAATGTCCCGGCGCTCGGTGTACCGGGACTGCCGGTGGGTGAACCGCCCGCAAAGCCTAGCCTCGCCGAACGTCGGGCTCTTGCCATCGCCGCCTTGTTGCGGTCGCAGAAGGTTCAGGCAACCTCGCTCCCGGCAAAAGGGCAGACCTTCACCCTGACCGCCTTGCAACCGGGGGCCACGCCATGAACCATGATCCTGTGCTGACCCCGTTCGATGCCGCTGCGGTATTGATCGTGCTGGCCGCGGCGCTTGGCTACATCAACTATCGCGTATTCAAGCTGCCTCAATCGGTCGCTCTCACGGTAATGGGCGCAGTGGCTTCGCTGATCGTGGTCGGGATCGATCTGGTGCTCCCCGGCGGCGAGATGGGCACCGAGATTGTGCGCTTCATCGCAGCAATCGATTTCCACGAAACGCTGATGAACGGCATGCTGTCGTTCCTGTTGTTCGCTGGCGCGCTTCACGTCGATTGGAGCGACATGAAGAAAGGGCGCTGGCCGATCCTGATCCTGAGTACCGTCGGCGTCCTGATGTCGACCGCGTTGATCGGCGGGGGCTTTTTCCTGCTCGCCCAGGCGATTGGCCTGACGGTTCCGATCGTGTGGTGTCTAGTCTTCGGTGCCCTGATCAGCCCAACTGATCCGGTCGCTGTCATGGGCGTGCTCCAACGGGCGAGAGTCTCGCCAACACTCGAAGCGACGGTCGCCGGCGAAAGTTTGTTCAACGACGGTGTCGGCGTCGTCGTCTTTGCCATCATTCTGGCGACGGCGCTTGGCACTGAGGCGTTTTCGATTGCCCACGCCGCGCAATTGTTCGCGTTCGAGGCGGGAGGCGGCGTTTTGCTGGGTCTGCTGGTGGGCTGGATCGGCTACCGTGCGATACGCTCGATCGATGACTATAAACTGGAAGTTCTGATCAGCATCGCCATGGTGATGGGCGGTTATACGCTCGCCAGTCGCATTCATGTAAGTGGCCCGGTAGCAATGGCGGTGGCGGGATTGCTGATCGGCAACGAAGGCGTTCGCTCAGCCATGAGCGAGACGACGCGCACCTATCTGCTCGGCTTCTGGTCACTAATCGACGATATCTTGAACGCCGTGCTGTTCGTCTTGATCGGTCTTGAGGTCGTGGCGGTGCCGTGGGACCTAAGGCTGGTCCTGCTCGGCGTGATGGCGATTCCACTGGTTCTGGCAGCGCGGATCATCTCCGTCACCGGCCCTCTTGTGTTGATGCGACCGATCCTGTCGCTGGGACCGCTGGCCCTGCCGACTTTGATCTGGGGCGGCTTGCGCGGCGGCATTTCTGTCGCGCTTGCGCTCGGCCTTCCCGACGGTCCGGCAAAATCGATCGCGCTTGCGGCGACCTACGTCGTGGTGCTGTTTTCGGTCATCATCCAGGGTGGCACGATTGCGCGCCTGCTGGAATGGCTCACCTCGCGGAGCGGCGAAACCGGATCAGCTTCCGTGAGTTGAAGATGAAGGTTGGCGCAACGGCGTCCCAAAAAGGAAGCCGTTTTGCTGATTACGATTGCTGCCATCATTGCCACTATCGTCGTGACGACCGGTTTGAGCTTCGGCCGGTTCGCGCGATCGGAGGGTTGGGCGGCGACGGTCACGCCGCTGGCATCGATCATCGGCAGCGGCTTTCTGATCTCCGGCCCATTGCTCGCGCGCGAGTTCGGGGGAGCGGCGTTTTGGGCGATGGCGGTGCTATTGCTCCTCGCCTACGCGGTCGGCGCGGTGATCCGCTGGAACATCGTTCATGTCGAAAATTACCTTGCCGACAAGCCGTTCAATGACCCGGTCTTATGGTCGGCACGGATCACTCAGTTCGTGCTGGCAGGCGCCTATGCCGTCTCGGTGGCCTATTATCTGAAGCTGCTCGCCGAGTTTGCCATGAAGTCGTTGGCGGTGCCGGAAGCGTGGCATGGGATCGTCTCGAACATCGGCGTTACGGCAATCATTATCGTCTTGATGCTGCTTGCGTTCGGCGGGGGCCTAAGGCGGGTCGAGCATGTCGCGCATGGCACGGTCTCGATCAAGATCG
>CAYOTF010000148.1:0-6446 GCA_964406805.1 uncultured Zetaproteobacteria bacterium
ATCAGCCGCATTGTTTGAACCCTTGCTTGTGATATTCATCAATCCTTCGGATCAGGTGATTGTTTTGCTGCCGATATTTTGGTTTTTACTGTCTGGTATAACAATTCCATTTCATCCAGATTCATGTTTTCCAAGCTTATATCTCGATCTTTAGCAAGTGTTTCCATGCCTTTGAAGCGGGTTGCAAATTTACGATTGCTTTGCATCAGGCAGAGTTCCGCATCGAGATCGAGTTTGCGTGCCAGATTGGCAAGGGTAAACAAGACATCACCAAATTCATCTTCGATGCGACGAATATCATTTTGTTCAACTTCATATTCCAATTCAGCTAATTCCTCACGCATTTTTGCCATCACATCGGAGGTTTTTGACCAATCAAAGCCAATCCGGGCTGCGCGTTGCTGTTGTTTCTGAGCATATTTTAAAGCGGGTAATGGTGGAATATCATCCATTAAGCTTTTGCGGTGGCTTGTTTCTTTATCTTTTAAACGATCCCATTGATCATTTAAATCGGTTGGCTTGGCATTCTCAAAGACATGCGGATGGCGGTAAATCATTTTTTCAATCAACGCATCGATGACATCCGCTAAATTAAATGCTTTGGCCTCCTCAGCCATTTGTGCATAAAACAATACCTGAATAAGCAAATCACCCAGTTCTTTTTTGAGGGGTTGCCATTGCCCGGTGTTATCGGCCAGTTCAACGGCTTCAATGACTTCATGGACTTCTTCGAGAGTATATTGGCGCAGCGAGAGCAGTGTTTGTTCACGATCCCAGGGGCATTCCTGACGCAAAATCTTCATCATGGTTTGTAGCTTGTCGTAATAGCTCGTTTGTTTATGTATTCGATTGGGCACACGCGCTCCTTCGTTGTAAAAGATAAGGGCACGATATTATATTTACGCTACGAATAGAAGATTATTGCTGTGAACGCTTTGTTTGAGTTGAATAAGGTTCTAAATTGGAGGCTGATAGGGGATCAAAAAGAAATGCGGATAACGCAAATTCTTTCACACATGCTTCCGGGTCATCAGCATGTACCATGACGGATCGCTCCAATACTTCGTTTTCACCAAGCCCAACAGATGAAAATTGAATGGCAAAATGCTGTTCATGTATGCGAACCACCTGACCGCGAGCATTGATCGGTAACTTGTGTTTACTATCACCAAGCAGGAGCAGAATTTGGCACGCTTGTCCGAGTTGCAAGACTTCATCGGTGTGTACTAACATTCCATTGGTGCTTAAATCTACCAGCGTAGCATCAATGGAATCGCTGCCTTCTGGGCTGATTGTCACCGCTGCAGATAATGTAGAGCGAATATGTTTCCTCTGATTCAAGTGTTTCCCTCGATTTATTTTTTATTAGAGAACATTATAGACGATTATTATGACATGAATATGACATCATGGACTGGAACAGTGTTTGGGCAGAATAAAACCCGCAGGATTTTCGGTCAAGGCATAAGAGTGGGTCAGTAGTTAAAATTGACTCCCTTCGTTTGGTAGCCGCTGCGAATAGTTGAAACGTAAAGATTCAGAGGGTTATGGCATTGTCACATGGCAATCTTGACTTGGGTTTAACTCTGCGTGCAAGCAAGGGCAACTGTGGGTACGCTTCGCTGTGTGTTTTAAATTGGAGAGTCTTATGCCTGTATATCGTTCCCGTACCACTACCGCTGGCCGTAATATGGCTGGAGCCCGTGCGCTTTGGCGTGCGACAGGCATGAAAGATGGTGATTTTGAAAAACCGATCATCGCGGTAGTGAACTCGTTCACTCAATTTGTACCGGGTCATGTGCATTTAAAAGATCTGGGGCAGATGGTGGCGCGTGAGATTGAAGCGGCTGGCGGCGTGGCTAAGGAATTCAATACGATTGCTGTGGATGATGGTATCGCCATGGGGCATGGTGGCATGCTGTATTCGCTTCCGAGCCGTGAGATTATTGCCGATTCGGTAGAATACATGGCCAATGCCCATTGCGCCGATGCGCTGGTATGCATCTCCAACTGCGATAAAATCACACCGGGCATGCTGATGGCCGCACTGCGTTTGAATATTCCGGCGGTGTTTGTTTCCGGTGGCCCGATGGAAGCGGGTAAGGTGACGATTAATAATCGTGAAAAACATCTCGATCTGGTGGATGCCATGGTCATGGCCGCCGATGATCGTGAGTCGGATGAAGATGTGGCGGCGGTAGAGCGTTCGGCTTGCCCAACCTGTGGCTCGTGTTCGGGCATGTTTACGGCCAATTCGATGAATTGTCTGGCTGAAGCGTTGGGGCTGGCTTTGCCGGGCAATGGTTCCTTGCTGGCTACCCATGCTGATCGTAGAGAACTGTTTCTCGAAGCAGGCCGCTTGGTGGTAAAAATAAGCAAACGTTATTATGAACACGATGATGAGTCGGTATTGCCGCGCTCGATTGCCACCTTCAAAGCCTTTGAAAACGCCATGGCGCTGGATATTGCCATGGGCGGCTCAACCAATACGGTATTGCATCTGCTGGCTTGTGCGCAGGAAGCCGGTGTAGATTTTACCATGAATGATATCGATCGTATGAGCCGAAAGGTGCCGAATTTGTGCAAGGTTGCGCCTGCAGTGCAACATTATCACATGGAAGATGTGCATCGTGCCGGTGGCGTAATTGGCATTTTATCGGAGCTTGATCGGGGGGGCTTGATTCATCGGGACACCCCAACCATTCATGCGCCGACTCTGGGCGCGGCACTTGATGCCAATGATGTGATGAATGAAGCCAACACAGCACCACGCGAGATGTTCCGGGCTGCACCGGGAGGCATTCCTACCCAGGAGGCCTTTTCGCAATCCGAACGCTGGAAATCACTGGATACGGATCGTGAAGCCGGTTGCATTCGCAGTGTCGAACACGCCTATTCAAAAGAGGGTGGCTTGGCGGTGCTGTTTGGTAATATCGCTGAGCGGGGTTGTATTGTGAAAACTGCCGGTGTGGATGAATCGATCTGGAAATTCACTGGTACTGCGCGTGTATTTGAATCGCAGGATGATGCGGTGACGGCGGTATTGAATAATAAAATTATTGCCGGTGACGTGGTGGTTATTCGTTATGAGGGACCTAAAGGCGGCCCAGGCATGCAGGAAATGCTTTATCCAACCTCTTATTTAAAATCCAAAGGCATGGGTAAAGTCTGTGCACTGCTGACTGATGGTCGTTTCTCCGGTGGTACTTCGGGTTTGTCGATTGGTCATGCATCGCCGGAAGCTGCCGAAGGCGGGGCGATTGCTTTGATTGAAGATGGTGATGTGATCGAAATTAATATTCCCAAGCGTAGTATCAACCTAGCTGTGTCGGATGATGAGTTGGCCAACCGTCGTATTGCGATGGAAGCGAAAGGCGCAGATGCATGGAAGCCACTTGGTCGACAACGCACGGTATCCAAAGCCCTGCAAGCCTATGCGGCGCTAACCACCAGTGCAGATAAAGGCGCGGTGCGTGATTTGGAGCAATTAAAATAAGAACGGTGAAAGCCTGTCATGCGATTTGTTGCCCATCTCAGTTGGGGGGATTGCGTATCAGTTCGTTGTTGTATCGAGAGAGGTGGAGTCTTTTTATGATAGGCGCTCGTTTCGTAAAAAAAAGCCGCCAACCCTAGGGTTGGCGGCTTAAGATTTGTGCATGATGTATGTGATCCGACTTTTTGCAGCGGGTGCTTTAGAACTGATATGAAAAAGTGGTTGTGAATCCGTTCACATCCATACCCTTATAAGCTGTTGTGTTCTTGGTTGCCGCATCTGCATTGCTGGCATAACGCACCCATTCGGCACCAACACTCAGTTGTTCATTGAAGTGGTATGCACCACCGAGACCAAAGGTTAAACCGGTTTTGGTTTTGCTTTGTTTGGTAGTTTTATTGACTGGTGTGAAGCTAGTGTTCATGCTGGTTGCGCCGATCAAACCATAAACTTCAAAATTCTCTGCAATAGCGATTTTTGGTTTTGCTAAAAGTGAAAGGAACCAGTTGACCTTGAATGTTTCAGTTAACGGGCCGAGCTCTTCACGAGAGCGTTTACCGGTTGTGCCAAGGCGCGTTTCAACGGCAAAATAATCGTGCAAATTGGCTCCTGCGAACACAAAGCCGCCAATTACAGCTTTTTTATTCTGGCCTGGATCCAGCTCAAACATGCCCAAACCGGCACCGGCATAAGGTTTAATGTCTGCTGCTGCGGCGCTGCTGGATTGCATGGCGATCAAAGCTGCTGCGATGATAAATAACTTTTTCATAACGATATCCTCCAAGAAGTGGCCGCACTATATAGCCTGTTTCTTGGAAGTATATCGACATTGAGACTTTTGAATGTTTGCGTTTATGGCTGATTGCGCATGAAGTCGGCAACACCGTACAGGGCGTGCAATAACTCCTTGCGTAAAGCTTGATCCTGCACAATATCATCAAGCGCATGTTTCATGCACAAGATCCATTGATCGCGAGCGGACTCATCAATAGCAAAGGGCAGATGACGTTGGCGCAGACGCGGGTGACCGAAACGCTCAATGTAGAGCGATGGGCCACCCAGCCAGCCGGAGAGAAACATGAATAACTTATCTTCGGCAGCGTTTAAATCGCTGGCGTGCATATCGCGGATTGGCTTTGTTTCGTGAAGTGAATTCATGTGCTGGTAGAAGTGTTGCACCAGCTGGCGGAGATTTGCTTCACCACCAAGGCGTTCGTAAAAAGTACGGCTATCGTGACTGATTTGCATGGCTGCATTCTAGGAGCCTGCTAGACTTAGGCAAACTAGAATAATACGAGAGACTGCATTGCATCAATCGAAGGATAGGCATGGGTATGGAAGATAAATCAGCGCAGACGGCAGTCATTGAAGTGTGTTATGGCCCAGAATGCAGCGACTGCGATGGGCGGGAGTTGGCTGAAGAGTTGAAGCTCTTGGGCTTGAATGTCGTGGTGGGTGATTGCCGTGATCAGTGTCCAAACGCACCGCTGGTATATGTGGACAATAGAATGGTTGTTTACGCCACACCTGAAAGGGTGGACGATAAAGTTCAAGCGTTACAGGCTGAGCGTTAGAGGGGTGGGATAATGTCTTGTGTGGGTAATGATAATCCGTTGCAACTCGGAGCAGTGAATAGCATTGAAGGGCTCGGTGAAGGCACGCGTGTCTGCCTCGACTTTATTGATGCATTGCATGCAGATGAAGGTGTGTTGGTGGGCAATACGGGTCATGGTTATGTGCTGTTGTTATCGGAAAACATGGCAACGGCAACCTATCCACCACGTCCGTTTCGGGTTAATGCAGGCGCTATCCACCACTATCTGAGATTGCAGGGTGACAAGGTCTGTTATTTGAGTGATGTCAAAGCTGGCATGCTTGTGCCTGTCTGGTCATCGGATGGGCGATCCCGATTGGTTGCTATTGGACGGGTGAAGGTGGAAAAACGACCCATGTTGCGCGTGTGTGTGGAGAGTGCGGGCAAAGCTGTGTCGGTGACGATCCAGCAGGCCGACAGCATTCGTTTTGCCGGCCAGAAACGTTCGATTTCCATGCCAGAACTGCAGATTAAGCATGAAATTCTTTGCCAGCTTGATCAGCCAGGGCGGCATATTGGTGCGCGTGTTGAGGAATATATCAATGAATATTGAGCCATTGCAAAAGTCTGAGTGGATGAGTTGCAATGAAGAGTACAGGGCTCAATTATTTGAAATAACGCCTTCACAAAGAACGGATGTAGCGACTTCAGCGATTTTTGGATCAAATTGTGTGCCTGCGTGTTCGTGCAATTGATCCAGGCAATAGGAGATCGGGCGAGCACGACGATAAGCGCGGTGGTGGGTCATCGCATCAATGGCTTTAGCGACAGCAATAAAGCGAGAACCTTCGGGAATTTGATCACCTTTTAAGTGGGCTGGATAACCGTTGCCATCCCAGCGTTCACCTTGATGCAAAATGATCAGGCGCTCTTCTTTTAACGATTTGATAGAAGTCATGATTTTTGCGGCGACTTCAGGTGAATGCTCAATACGTTGACGCTCTGTCTCGGATAAACGCCCTTTTTTTAGCAGAATGGTATCAGGAATACTGACCATACCGATGTCGTGGAGTAGGGCGGCATTGGAAATGATTTGCTTTTGACCATCGTCAATTCTGAATCGATTGATCAATACTTTGACGATATTTGCCACGCGAATGGAATGATCCTTGGAGAATAAATCTCTGGCTTCCAGCGCTCCGATCAATGCAATCAACGCTTCATTAACATCTTTTTTGCTTGCTGTTTCCTGAATCATCCCTTCTCCCCGATAAAGATGCAATGTGTTAGCAAGTTTTAGGCCGTAGTTTATAATAGATCGTATTTCTGCGTATCTGACGATGCGAGGAGCATGGTGATATGGCAGTGTGCAGGGATGCAAACCATGACTATCAAAGAGCGGATCCGGGAAGCATCATT
>CAYOTF010000149.1:0-6396 GCA_964406805.1 uncultured Zetaproteobacteria bacterium
CTCGATAATCTTTATGAACCGCCCCGTGCGGACCCGCATGCGGGGTGGTGTGGGGACTATAATGTCCCCTTTTGTAAGAAACCTAATCGTTTATTCAAGTTGTATCAGAGGCGCTCCATTGGACTGCCTCTTTTCATTATGGGGTGATGTTATCATCATCGGCAGCAGGCTGGCATGATCACAGCTGAAACAGTGAAGCAGAGGTATTATCGGTGTCAGAGCAATCAAAACAGTCAGAACAATCAAAACAATACGTAGCACAGGAAATTGAAGCCAAGTGGCAGCAACGTTGGGCGGCGGCAGGTATTGATGCTGTTGCGGAGAATGATGCGCGGCCATCGTATTATTGTCTGGTGATGTTCCCTTATCCGTCCGGTGATTTGCACATGGGGCATGTGCGCAATTATTGTCTGGGTGATGCAGTGGCGCGTTACAAGCGCATGCAGGGTTTTAATGTGCTGCATCCGATTGGCTGGGATGCGTTTGGCTTGCCGGCTGAGAATGCCGCCATTAAACACAATCGGCCACCGGCAGAATGGACCTATGCCAATATCGATCAAATGCGTGTGCAGCTCAAGGGTTTGGGCCTGTCGTATGACTGGAGCCGGGAAATTGCCACCTGTCATCCGGATTATTACCGCTGGGAGCAATGGTTGTTTACCAAGCTGATGGAAAAGGGTTTGGCTTATCAATCCAATGCGGAAGTGAACTGGTGTGGCCCCTGCCATACGGTGTTGGCCAACGAGCAGGTGGTGAATGGTGTTTGCTGGCGCTGCGATACGGCGGTTGAGCGCAAGAATTTGAAACAGTGGTTTATTCGTATCACCGATTATGCCGAGGAACTATTGACCGATCTCGATACATTGTCCGGCTGGCCTGAAAAGGTGATTGGCATGCAGCGCAACTGGATTGGTAAATCATCCGGTGCGGAAGTTGCATTTGGACTCGAAGATAGCGATGCGACACTGGATATATTTACCACCCGCCCCGACACCCTGATGGGCGTGACGTATATGGCAGTGGCGGCGGCTCATCCGCTGGCACAAAAAGCTGCCGAATCGAACCCTGATCTGACAGCATTCCTGGATGAGTGCAGTAAAATTTCGACCAAAGAAGCCGATGTCGAAACCATGGAAAAGAAAGGCATGGCTACAGGCTTGAATGCGATTCACCCGATTACCGGTGAGCTCGTGCCGATCTGGGTGGCGAATTTTGTGTTGATGGGATATGGCACCGGTGCGGTGATGAGCGTGCCGGCTCATGATCAACGTGATTTTGAATTTGCCCGCAAGTATGGCTTAGCGATCAAGCAGGTTATTCAACCTGTCGATGGTGAATGGGATATTGATGCTGCAGCATTTACGGAACCCGGTGTGTTGATGCAGTCGGGTGAGTTTGATGGAATACCATCTTCTGAAGCCAAGCAAAACATCACAGCATGGCTAGCGAAACATGAGAAAGGTGCGCAGCGCATCCAGTATCGTTTGCGTGACTGGTTGGTCTCGCGTCAGCGTTATTGGGGTGCACCGATTCCAGTCATTCATTGTGATGATTGTGGTGCGGTGGCGGTACCTGCAGATCAGTTGCCGGTTGAATTGCCGACCGACTTGCAGCCGACCGGTGGCGCATCCCCACTCACCGAATGCGAAAGCTTTAAACATGCTGATTGCCCGCAGTGTGGCAAGCCGGCAGTACGTGAACTCGATACCTTTGATACCTTCATGGAATCATCGTGGTACATGAACCGTTATACCAGTCCGCGCAATGCCAAAGCGATGGTGGATGCCGAGGCCGTGGCACGTTGGGCACCGGTGGATCAATACATCGGTGGTGTGGAGCATGCTGTGCTGCATCTGTTGTATGCACGTTTTTATCATAAGCTGATGCGTGATGTTGGCCTGTTCACCTCCGAGCAGGGCGGCGATGAACCGTTCAAGAATCTGCTGACGCAGGGCATGGTGCTCAAAGATGGTGTGAAGATGTCCAAGTCCAAGGGCAATACGGTGGATCCGAAAGCCATTATTGAACGCTTTGGTGCAGATACGGCGCGTTTGTTTACTTTATTCGCAGCACCGCCAGAAAAAGAACTGGAATGGAATGATGCGGCAGTAGAAGGCTCATATCGTTTCTTGAAGCGCGTATGGCGCTTGCTGGAACGGTTGGATGAATCGGATCAAGCAGGCGACAGTGGTGCCGATGATGCTGCGGCAGTAAAAGCCATACGTTTATCCATTCATGCCACCATCAAGAAAGTAACCCATGCGTTTGAACATGGTTTTGCCTTTAATGTCGCCATTGCCGCACTGATGGAATTATCCAACAGTCTGCAAGCCTATGCGCCGCAAGGTGCGAGTGGTGCGACGGCATATCGCGAAGGGGTGCAGGCACTGGTGACGATGCTGGCTCCATTTGTGCCGCATGTTGCCTGTGAACTGGGTGAACGACTGGGCATGGATGAGATGGCTGTGATCAGCCGCTGGCCGGAGACCGATGAGGCCGCGTTGGTGCAAGATGAGATTACCCTGGCGGTGCAGGTGCAGGGTAAACGGCGTGGTGAAATTCGTGTACATAAAGATGCTTCACAGGATGAAGCGATGGCTGCGGCACTGGCCAATGCGGACATCAAACGATGGCTCGATGGCATGGTCGTGGTGAAGGTGATTCTGGTGCCCGGACGCTTACTCAATCTCGTGGTGAAACCGGCGTGATAAAACAGCTGCATCGCAGTTTTATGGGCGGTTTGATGGGCCCTTTGATGGCCGTATTGTTGGCGTTGTTACTCAATGGCTGCGGTTATCATTTGGTTGGTCACGGTGATGGAGTCGGCGGCGCGATTCCGAATGATGTGCAGATGCTCAGCCTCGCTGGCAATGCAAAGCCTGAGTTGTTGGCGCAATTGCGCCAGCGTTTGCAGTCGGATCGTTATGCCATTGTTGATGCCAATGGTGAGGAAGCAAACAAGCCTGAAAATGCAGCGTCTTTTGTCATGCTGCAAGTGAATATGCAGCCGCTGATATTTACACCTTCAACCTTTGATGCAAGCGGTATTGCCACACAATATCGCATGATTATCAGCGGATCGTTATTGCTGGAGCGACAGGGTGAAACAATTTGGCGCAGTGGATTGATTCAGCGTCAGGGCGATGTGTTTGTCAGTGCGGAACCGACCGCTATCGAAGCCTCTCGCGAACGTTTGTTGAAGGACTTGAGCAGGCAATGGTTGTCGGATGCGGTGGGTCGCATTCGTTCCGGTTTTTGATGTTGCAGTATTAAAATGCGTCTGAGCCCCGAGCGTTTATTACCTCCCAAACACCATATTTATTACCTTTTTGGTGAGGATCATGATGCCTTGTTTGAGGCGGCGGAAGCATTGCTGACCGCAGGCGATGGCAGCAGTACGGATGCGCATCGCATGCGGGTGGATGTGAATGAACTTGCCCGCATCGAAGAAGAATCTCGGAATCAGGGATTGTTCGGCCCATCATGCTGTTATGCTCTGGTGCGCAATGCTCAGTCGGCCAATCCAAAGCAGGCCGCACATCTATTGAAATTACTACAGTCCTTATCGACCGATCATCGCTTGATCGTGTGTGCGCCCGGCATGGACTGGAGAAAGGCGCTGCATAAAAAAATGCAGGCGGTTTCGACACTGGCACAATGTGAATTCAAGCTGCCGGATGAAGCGGGCTTTAAGCGTTGGCTGGATCATGAATTGCAATCATCGGCATTGAACATTAACACTGAGGCGGTGTTATGGATGGCTGAAAGCCTGCATGGCATGCGCTTGGCGGCACGCCAGATGATCGAGCGGCTAGGTTGGTATGATGCAGGTAAAGGTGATGAACTGGGCTTGGATGTGGTCGCGGAGCTGTTGGGTGAGCGTGCACCGCGTGTATTGGAAGACTGGTGCCATGCCACGGCCATGCGCAGGCCGGAGGCCGTATCCTTGGCGCAGCGTTTGTTGCGTGACCAGCATGTGGCGGAAGTGCAGATGATTTCATGGCTGGGTACACGCATGCAGCAGCTGTTGATGTATTGCTGGTTTCAGGCCAAGCGTGAGCGTAACCCATTACAGGCCGCTAAAGTATTTGGTGATGCACGCCATCAGGTCGCTAAAGAGGCGGCGCTATGGCGCGGTTCGGAATTAACTGCGGCGATGCAGCGCATTGTGCAGGCGGAAAAGCTAATCAAAGGTGCATCGGTTGAAGATAAAGGCATTGTGATTGAGCAGCTGACGCTAGCCTTAATCGATCAACAGCGTTTGTCGACAGAATGAAGGCCAGTGCATTCGAAGCCGATGATTGGTTGGCCTTTGAGCGTGAACATGTGTGGCATCCGTATGCCAGCATGAAATCGCCCATCCCTGCTTATGCGGTGAAGCGCGCTGCCGGTGTATATCTGGAATTTGAAGATGGGAAACAAGTGATCGACGGCATGTCGTCATGGTGGAGCACCATTCACGGTTATAATGTGCCGGCACTGAATGCGGCCATTGAGCGGCAACTCAAGAATATGTCGCATGTGATGTTCGGCGGCTTAACGCATCAGCCTGCTGCGCGCTTGGCTGAACAGCTGCTCGCAATCACGCCGGCTAATATGAACCACGTATTCTTTGCCGATTCGGGTTCGGTGGCAGTGGAAGTGGCAATGAAAATGGCATTGCAGTTCTGGCAGGCCACGGGGAAAATACAGAAAAATAGGTTGTTAAGCATTCGTTCCGGCTATCATGGTGATACGTTTGGCGCGATGAGTGTGTGTGATCCGGATGCAGGCATGCACCATTTGTTTTCATCCTTGCTGGCGAAACAGGTGTTTGTCGATGCGCCGACGGCCATCTCGGATGATGATTGGCATGCGAGCCAGATGGATGGCTTTAAACGTGCAATGATGGCGCATGCCGATGAGCTGGCAGCTGTTATTCTCGAACCCATTGTGCAGGGCGCAGGGGGCATGCGTTTTTATGCACCGGAGTTTTTGCGTCAAGTCAGAGCTCTGTGTGATGAATATGATGTGCTGCTTATTCTCGATGAAATCGCCACCGGCTTTGGCCGTACAGGCACGATGTTCGCATGTGAGCAGGCAGATGTTGAGCCGGATATCCTCTGTGTGGGTAAAGCCTTGACCGGTGGTTATATGAGTCTGGCTGCGACGTTATGCTCAGGCGCTGTTTGTGATGGCATTCATCAGGATGGATCGGGGGTGTTGATGCACGGGCCAACCTTTATGGCCAATCCATTAGCTTGTGCTGTGGCGCTGGCCAGTATTGAGTTGTTGTTATCCTCGCCCTGGCAGCAGCGGGTGCAATCGATTGAGCAGCAATTGACGGCAGAGTTAGCTCCGTGTTTGTCTTATGCAAGCGTTGCCGATGTGCGCATCAAAGGTGCGATTGGCGTGGTTGAAATGCATCAGCCGGTGGATGTGCAGCGTGTACAACAGCTATTGATTGAGCATTTTTTTTTTATTGTTACGTTTTGCAAGGTGATCTACACCATGCCGCCTTTCGTGATCAGTTCGACTCAACTCAGTCAAATTACATCTGCCATAGAGCAGGTGTGCAGGCAAACGGCGTGAGCCGTACTGGTCTGAGGCACACCGGCCTAGTCTTACAACCTGAGCAGGATTAATTGCAAAAGCATTTTCCAACATCGACGCTACGGCGGCTGATCACCCCGCCTTCCGGACTCCAGAAACGAATCCATAACTGCGCATCACAAGCGGTCACTGCCGGTATTTCAAACAAGCCCGCCCATATCGCCGTTTCTGGATTGAATTGTTGTTTGCGTGTTTCGGTTTCGCGAATCGTCCAGGCTCCCGCAGCAACGCCTGTGGCAGCGGTAGCAATTTGTCGTTTGTTGCCCACCTTGCGATTGCGGTAACGATCAAAAAGCACCCCTGATGCACCGATCATGGCCGGAATATTATTCGATGCATGTTCAGTAACAGCACCGGCACTGGCTTGCGATGGCAGCAGTCTTTTGCCATTCATCTCCAAGCTGGCTTCGACCACACCCACATCCCATCGGGTGCGCGACATATCAATTTTCACATCCAGAAAACCCTTGTCGAGGCTTCTTAGCTCGCTATCAAACTTGTAACCCGCCCATTCGCCTTTGACTTCGCATACCCCGCCTTTAAGCGTCTGGCCTGAAACCTCGCCAGTAATAGCGCTGCGTTTGTCGGCATTTGCACATCCCGCCAACAGGGAAAGCAAACAGCAGGCTACGATCTTGCATGGTGAAAACATAATAACTCCAGTAACAAATAGATTTCATCAGCCCAGCTATTGCAACGCGAATCCAAGGCCGAGCTTCGAGCAGCACCCTATACGAATTGGATCCGGGTTAAAAAGCGGCGTGCTTAGTTGCTTCAACTTATCGCCCAAAACCTCGACCTGAA
>CAYOTF010000150.1:0-1190 GCA_964406805.1 uncultured Zetaproteobacteria bacterium
AAATCTATGCTGCTATTACTATAACGCTTGCAAATCAGTGGTGAGCTGAATAGTTACCAATGATTTACGATTTTTTGTAAGGGGATAACCATGTCAGGACACAGCAAATGGTCCACCATCAAGCATAAAAAAGCGGCCACCGATGCCAAGCGCGGTAAGTTATTCACCCGCTATATTCGTGAAATCACCATTGCCGCCCGCGCAGGCGGCGATGATCCGGATGCCAATCCGCGCTTGCGTGCAGCCATTACCGCAGCCAAGGGTGTGAATATGCCCAAGGATAATATGGAGCGTGCAATCAACCGTGGTGCCGGTGGTGATGATGGTGCCAACATCGATGAAATCCGTTATGAAGGTTATGGTCAGGCCGGTGTGGCTATTTTAGTGGATTGCATGACCGATAACCGCAAACGCACCGTGGCCGATGTACGCTCAGCCTTTAATAAGGGTGGTGGCAATATGGGGGAGTCCGGCTGTGTGGCATGGATGTTTCATCAAAAAGGTCAGTTTATCTTTGAAAGCGCCAGTATCGATGAAGAGGTGTTGATGGATGTTGCGCTCGAAGCTGGTGCTGATGATGTTGAAGAGCATGCTGATGGTGGCATCTCGATTGTTTCCTGTGCGCCGGCTGATTTCGGCACGGTGCAACAAGGGCTGGAGAATGCAGACTTACAGGCTCAAATGGCTGAAATATCCTGGGTGCCTGAAAACACGGTCGCTGTGGAAGGCGAAGCGGCTGAAAAGTTACTCGCCCTGATCGAGCGTCTGGAAGAGCTCGATGATGTGCAGAATGTGTTTGCCAATTACGATATTTCCGATGCGGAAATGGAGCGGATTCACGGCTGATTGATCCGACAAGGCTGATTGACTCGATATGATTAAGCAGACAATGCGCGTACTTGGCGTAGACCCCGGCTCCATAAAAACCGGCGTGGGTATTATTGATGTACAGGGCAATCATATTCGCCATGTCTTCCACGCTGTCATTCGCACCGGCAAGGGTGAATTTGATGAACGTTTGTATATATTATTTGCCGGCCTCTCTGATATTATCGAACAATACAAACCCCATGACGCAGCGATTGAAGATGTATTTGTTTCTAAAAATGTTGGTTCAGCACTCAAACTTGGTCAGGCACGTGGCGCATTGATTGCCGCCTGTGGCGCGCATGGCTTGCGTGTGTCGCCCT
>CAYOTF010000150.1:1207-6327 GCA_964406805.1 uncultured Zetaproteobacteria bacterium
AGCGGTAGTGGGTTTTGGCCGGGCGGAAAAAGATCAGGTCGGCCATATGGTGCGTATGCTGCTGCATCCACCGGAGCCTGTGCCCGAAGATGCCGCCGATGCGCTTGCCGTAGCCATCTGCCATGCGCATCATGCACCGATGAAAAATTTAGAGCGTAAATTATGATTGGCTGGTTATCCGGTAACATCAGAGAAATCGATCCGGCTGGTATCGTGATTATTGAAGCAGGCGGTGTGGGTTACGAAATCACCTTGAGTCTGCAAACCCTGTGCAAACTCAAACAGGGTGCAAAAGCCGAGCTATCGATTCATACCCATGTACGTGAAGATCAAATCACCCTGTTCGGTTTTGGCAATGGCGCTGAACGCAGCATGTTTCGCAAACTGACCAGCGTCACCGGTATCGGCGCACGCATGGCATTGAACTTGATGTCCGGCATGCCTGCCGATGACTTGGTGCGCGCCATTGAAAGTGCGGATGATTTGGCTTTGGCGCGTACGCCCGGCATCGGCAAAAAAACGGCTCAACGTTTGATTCTGGAACTGCAGGGTAAACTAGGCGCTATCCCCTCCTCCTCTTCACCTGCAGTAGCCAATCATCTTGGCGAAGTACGATCCGCACTGAGTAATTTGGGTTATAAACCAGCCCAACTGGATATGGCGTTGAAAAAAATCGAACCGGCTGACTTTGAAACCATGTTCCGCGCCGCCTTGAAAGCACTGGCATAGTGATGGAGAACTTTGACTGATGGAGAACTTTGATAGTATCGACGAAGAGCGTTTAATCGATGCCAATGCCAACCAACAAGATAACTGGGATGCAGCCCTGCGTCCCAAGCAGTTAGACGAATATGTCGGTCAGGAAAAAATCCGCGCCAATCTGAAAATCTACATTCAAGCCGCCCGCAAACGCGGAGAATCACTCGACCATGTGCTGCTTTATGGCCCTCCCGGCCTGGGTAAAACCACCTTGGCCAATATCATCGCCACCGAAATGGGCGTAAATATTCGCAGCACTTCAGGGCCTGTGATTGAGCGCCCCGGTGATCTGGCTGCCATGCTAACCAATATCGAAGCGGGCGATGTGTTGTTTATCGATGAAATTCATCGTTTAAGCCCACAGGTGGAGGAAATCCTCTATCCGGCCATGGAAGATTTCCAGCTCGATCTTGTTATCGGCCAGGGGCCTGCTGCACGCTCGATTAAAATGGATATTCCTCGTTTCACGCTAATCGGCGCAACAACGCGCGCAGGATTATTAACCAACCCACTACGCGACCGCTTCGGTGTGATCGAACGGTTGGAGTTTTACAGCCATGAAGAGTTAACCCGTATTGTTAGCCGATCGGCACAACTGCTTGATATTGAAACAGCTTTATCCGGATCAATGGAAATCGCCAGACGTTCACGCGGCACACCCCGCATTGCCAATCGTTTGTTGCGGCGGGTACGCGATTTTGCTGAAGTCGAACACGATGGTGCCATCAGTCAGGCTGTTGCCGACAGCTCGCTGAAACGTCTCGAAGTCGATCATCTGGGACTCGACCATCAGGATCGGCGCTTGTTATCTGTCATCATCGACAAATACAACGGTGGCCCGGTTGGCCTTGATACGATTGCCGCCTCCATTTCCGAAGAACGCGATACCATCGAAGATGTGCTCGAACCCTTTCTCCTGCAGGAGGGACTGATTGCCCGTACCCCGCGCGGCCGCACCGCAACCCCGCTTGCCTATGCCCACATGAAACGCGATTTACCCAACGATGGAAAACAGGCTTCGTTATTATGAGTCAATACCATGAGTCCAGCGCTTTGAGCCTAATATTATGAGCCCGACACCATGAGCCAATTCACCGAAAGCTGGCCTGTACATGTGTATTATGAAGATACCGATCATGCCGGTGTGGTTTATTATGCCAATTACCTCAAATTTATGGAACGCGCACGCAGTGAGTTTTTACGCTCGGCAGGCTTGGAACTCGATGCCGTAGATAGCGAGTTCGGCGTAGCCTTTTCCGTCACCGAAGCCAATATTCGCTATCACAAACCGGCTTTATTTAATGACCTGCTCGTTGTCGAGAGCAGCATCATCATGCTGCGCGGTGCGCGTATCAGCTTCAAACAAAACATATACCGGCAAGCCGATCATAAATTATTAACAGAGGCCGATATTCATTTGGCCTGCATCCAGCGCAATGGCAAGGTCAGTCGCATCCCTTCCCCCATCGCAGCTATTCTCAAAAAACATCGTTAGTTAGGAGTTATTCATGTCCCAGGACTTATCCATTCTCCATCTCATCCTCAATGCCAGTTTTGTGGTGCAGAGCGTGCTCGTGTTACTAATTCTGTTATCGGTCATGAGCTGGGCGATTATTTTCAATAAATGGCCTTTTTATCGCAAGACACGCAATGAGGCTGAAGCCTTTTCTCAAGCCTTCTGGAGCGGCTCGGATATGGACACCATTCTCGCCGGTATTCCACAACAGTATCCCGATTCTCCGCTACCCAATATTTTTCAAGCCGGTTACCGTGAATTCATGCGCACAAGGCGTGAAGCAAATCAACATGATGGCAGTGGCAAGATTACTGCTGCCGGTGGCATTGATGGCGTGCGCAGAGCACTCGATGCAGCGTTTTCCAGAGAAATAGAAAAGCTATCCCGCCATCTGGCCTTTTTGGCAACGGTCGGTTCCACCGCGCCCTTCATTGGTTTGTTCGGCACGGTGTGGGGCATCGTCAATGCCTTTCAAAGCATTGCTCTAACCAAAAACACCTCCTTGATTGCCGTTGCTCCCGGCATTGCTGAAGCACTGGTGGCCACTGCATTTGGTCTGGTGGCGGCTATTCCTGCGGTGGTGGCTTACAACAAATTCACCTCCGACCTCAAACGTACGGGTGCGAATATGGAACAGTTCAGTTCGGAATTTCTGAACATTATTTCGCGCCACATCAAAGGATAAGATCATGTGGACTGGAAAGAGTAACTGGAGTCAGGACACGGAGCCCATGGGTGAAATCAATGTCACGCCCTTGGTTGATGTGATGTTGGTACTACTGGTGATTTTCATGATCACCGCCCCCTTGCTAACCCAGGGTGTGAATGTTGATCTGCCGGAAACCGATTCACCCGCCTTGCAGCAAAACATCGAACCGCTGGTGATCAGTATTCGCGCCAATGGTAATATATTCATGCAAAAACATGCCATTACAATCGAACAACTAGCGCCTCGAATTAAAGCCATGCGCAAACAGAAAGCGAATCTACCTGTGTTTATTCGCGGTGATGCCAAAACACCTTATGGCCGTGTCGCAGCCGTCATGAGTAGTCTGGAAAGCGCAGGCATTAAGAAGGTTGGTCTTGTCACAGAGCCGCGCCGCTAAAGGCAAAAATATACATCATTCAGGTGTGCATCACTCCGGCCTGCACAACGCAGGTCTGAAATCACTGGATCTGATCTATGCCGTGCTGCTGCATGTGCTGATTCTTATTATCGTTGCCGTCATGGCTTTCTGGCAACAGCAGCATAAGAGCGAGCCATTAAAGCGTATCGAAGTGATGATGATCAGTGCCAAGGACCTGGCCAAACTTGAACAGCAGGCACAACACCATCCTGCGTCTCAGAAAAAAGTCATCAAACACAAAAAGACCAAAGTCAAAAAGAAGAAACTGAAAACAAAGAAAAAACCAAAGCCAAAGAAAAAAACGACAAAACCACGCATCAAACCGAAACCAATCAAAAAAGCTATCGCCAAAAAAACAAAGGTGAAAAAGCAGCCCAAAATCGACGACAACTTCGATCCATTCGCACCTGTTATCTCCAAAAGCAATGTAAAAGCACCCGCCAAAAAAGCCCACACATCACGACCTGAATTGGCCGACCTTGCCGGCAAACAATTATCTAAAAGTGAAAAAGAGCGTTATATCGCACTCATGCAAGCAGCTGTACAACGGCATTGGAAAGTTGCCATGAGTGCAGCGAAATTCTCCGATCCTCTGGTTGAAATGAAATTATTACCCAGCGGTAGTATCGCCTCCGTTCGCATCCTCGAAAGCTCGGGCAACCCAGCCCTCGATGCATCGCTCATCCGCGCCATCGAAGCTGCTGCTCCGTTTGAATTACCACGCCAGCAGTTTGAATTCTTCCGCCTAAATCGTATTCGTTTTCATCCACTCAAATAAAGCATTATAGTAGTATAGATTCCCAATCAAAATAGCGCCTCTATATCGTCCCTGCTCCACCCATTTACCTTTGACCTTCCTCTGCCTACTCCGCGCCGTCTATGGTGCAAAGCTTTTAATCTAATTCAAGATCTAGCTTGCTTTTTTAATCTGCGCCGCTCGCATTCGCTCCACACGTTTTCGATTCACGCCAAAATCAGATCGGCCAGCCCGTGAAGCCGTATATAGTGAATCATGAATTGATTTACCCATTCTGTTGTCATCCTCGCGAATGCGGGGATCCATCACTTTCAATGGATGCCCGATAAAAGAATTCGGGCATGACGGTAATTGAATACTTGAATGACTATAGTTCCGGGAGATACACAAATACGCCCGATTGCACAGCGCCACCATCGTAGTTTCAATCCGCTCCCGGCACGAAGGCCGGGAGATACGCTGTTTTGTGCGGCGACTTATCCGCCCCGCCATGTTTCAATCCGCTCCCGGCACGAAGGCCGGGAGATACCAACGTGTTCAATCCTTCTTCTACATGCAAATCATTGTTTCAATCCGCTCCCGGCACGAAGGCCGGGAGATACGCGCCTTGGTCGTCTGCTGCCTGAACATATCGCAGTTTCAATCCGCTCCCGGCACGAAGGCCGGGAGATACCGATGGTGGATGGCTTTGTTGATGAGTACGTTGATGTTTCAATCCGCTCCCGGCACGAAGGCCGGGAGATACATGAAAGAGCTTGGCGGGCATACTCCGGCGATTAGTTTCAATCCGCTCCCGGCACGAAGGCCGGGAGATACTTTATCCATTGCCCACAGTTGCGCTTCGGCAATCGTTTCAATCCGCTCCCGGCACGAAGGCCGGGAGATACAACATCTGCTCGAACTGGTCAATGCGGTAAACTGTGTTTCAATCCGCTCCCGGCACGAAGGCCGGGAGATACAT
>CAYOTF010000151.1:0-6299 GCA_964406805.1 uncultured Zetaproteobacteria bacterium
TGCTCTGGTTGCAGTGCAATTGCCATGTGCAAGGATTTGAGCCATGCGTTTAGGCTTTGGCCGGGCAAGCCATACATGAGATCGATGTTGATGTTATCGAAGCCGGCCTGGCGGGCGATGCGGTAAGCTTGCATGGCTTCATCCGCATCATGAATACGTTCCAGCCAGTGCAGTTCATTTGCATCAAAACTCTGCACACCAATGGATAGACGATTGATGCCGGCCTGGCGATAGGCTTTGAAATGATCCGCATCGGCACTGCCCGGATTGGCTTCCATGCTGATTTCAGCATCGGCATCAATTCCGCAGTATTCCGAAGCAGCATCAATGATTGCCTTGATCAGGCTCGGTGGTGCTAAGGAGGGGGTGCCGCCACCGATAAAAATAGTAGTGAGTTTGCGGCCTGCAAATAGCGGTTTTTCTGCCCAGTGTTTGAGCTCGTTAATCAGCGCATATTGGTAGTCCAACCAAGCGGGCTCAGTCCGTTCATGCGAATTAAAGTCACAATAATGGCATTTATGCACACAGAAGGGGATATGCACATAGAGTTGCAAAGGCGAAGGGGTGTTCTTCATGTCTATGAATAGGGACGCTTTATTTTAACACAATCTCATAATGATCGGGTGCGAAATTAT
Organism: uncultured Zetaproteobacteria bacterium; assembly: GCA_964406805.1. Classification (GTDB taxonomy): domain Bacteria; phylum Pseudomonadota; class Zetaproteobacteria; order Mariprofundales; family Mariprofundaceae; genus Mariprofundus. Next base: position 636 of record CAYOTF010000151.1, read on the forward strand.
CATCGCTGTCGAGGGCTATTTCTTTTTTCAAAAATGTCTCCAATTGTAGGACGCCTTCATTTTCTTCACCGAGCATCAAGTCAATGATGTCCGGGTGAGCAGTGACGGTGAGTTTTTCACACGGGTAGGCACGAGCTTCTGCCACCACTTCACGAAACAATTGATAACAGATGGTTTTTAAACTTTTACTCAACCCAATACCATGGCAGCTGCTACATTCGGTTAATAAAATGCGCCCCAGAGATTCACGGGTGCGTTTGCGGGTCATTTCAACCAAGCCCAGTTCCGAGAGCTGTACAATATGATTCTTGGCTTTGTCGCGTTTGAGAGCATTGGCCAGAACTTCCATCAGTTTTTGCTTGTTATCTTCTTCCTGCATGTCGATGAAATCGATGACGATAATACCACCAAGGTTGCGCAGCCGCAGTTGATGGACAATTTCATGCACGGCTTCGAGGTTGGTTTTAAAGCCGGTTTCTTCCATATTCTTGGAGCCGACAAAGGAACCGGAATTCACATCTATGGCGATCAATGCTTCGGTCTGGTCGATGACAATATGGCCACCGGATTTGAGAGAAACACGGCGTTGCAACGCGCCCTGAATGGTGGATTCGACACCATAGACATCAAAAATAGGCCGATCACCCGGATAGAAATACAATTTTTTAGCGACTTCCGGCATGAATCGGCGGGCGAACTTTTTCATGCCCTCATAAGCTTCACGCGAATCAATATGAATTTTTTCAATGTCGCTATCGACATAATCGCGCATGACACGCAGGTATAGATTTAATTCTTTGTGAATGAGCGAACCGCGAGCTGCGTTTTTGGAGCGTTTTTCGACATCCGCCCATAAACGCAGCAAATAATCGAGATCCTGATGCAGTTCAGCTTTTTCTTTGCCTTCTGCCACGGTGCGAATGATCAGGCCACCCTGTTTGAGCTCCATGGCCTTGCAGATTCCCAGCAGTCGCTCGCGTTCATCCACATCTTCAAGGCGTTTGGCGATGCCAATGTGATCGAGATGCGGCAAATAAACCAGATAACGACCGGGCAAACCGATCTGGCTGGTCATGCGCGGCCCTTTGGAGGCAATCGGTTCCCGTGAGACCTGCACCATCAGTTCCTGATTATCTTTGAGCAGGCTGGCAATCGGTGGTGCATTGCGGCGCGGCGATCGAACTGTGCTGGGTTCCGGGCTGACCTCGTTCTCATTGCCGGATTCAACGGCCTGCACCAGATCATCCGTCAGATGGCTGTCGGCTTGTTTGGCGGTGGCAATGTCGCCGGCATAAAGAAAACCGGCTTTTTCCAGACCAATATCTATAAATGCAGCTTGAATGCCGGGCAATACACGCTGTACCCGACCTTTATAAATATTGCCTTTCAGGCCACGTTCACGCTCGATATAAACTTCTTCGGCTTGTCCGTTTTCAATGCGGGCGATGCGTGTTTCAAACGGAGCCACATTAACCAATAATTCTACACTCATGTTGTTAGTCCTAAAGAAGCAGCGATTATTGAATCGTTACCCTAATAATTTAATTTCAGCGATCATATTCAAGCAGGTGCGAACGGGCAAACCAATAACATTATCGAGGGGGCCATCAATGGCTTCGATAAAACTGGCCGCACCGGCCTGAATGGCATAAGCGCCCGCTTTATCGAGAATGTCGTTGTGCAGTAAATAGGTGTCGATTTCTGCTTCCGCCAGCTTGCGAAAACGTACGCCAGTGCGTATTTGTTGAAACAGAATATGTTGATTCAAGCGCACACATACGCCGGTAAACACTTCGTGCTCGTGCCCGGATAGTTGTTGCAACATGGTTTTTGCATGGGCTAAATCTTCGGGCTGCCCGAGTGCTTGCTCGTGAATGCAAACCAGCGTATCGGCTGCAATCACCGGTATATCGGCTGGAGCATTGCAGGCCATGGCCTTGGCCTGACATAAACGTTCGACCATCTGGCTGACCGATTCGTTCGGTAAAGCAGTTTCATCAATATGAGAGGGGCATACTTCAACCGCAAGGCCAGCACTTTGCAATAGCAATAAACGGCGGGGTGAACGTGAAGCGAGAATAATTTCCATTTGCGAATGCTAACCGCGCTTTGGCTTGACGGCACGCTTTGCAGCTTTACGATGCGCAAGCTGTGACTGATATTACCCTATCCCCACTCGAACGCGCGATTGACTTGTGCAAGGCTGATATGGCGCTTGTCGATGCCTGTATTCATGAGAACCTGCAATCGGATATTATGATGATTCCGGCCATCGGCCATTATATTGTCAACAGTGGTGGCAAACGTTTCCGGCCATTGTTGTGTTTGTTGACGGCACGCTTGTTTGATTATCATGGTGAACGGCATATTCCACTCTCGGTGGTGGTCGAATTCATTCATACCGCATCTCTGTTGCATGATGATGTGGTGGATTCATCCGATCAGCGACGTGGCTCGCCTTCGGCCAATGGTGTTTGGGGCAATCAAGCTTCGGTATTGGTGGGGGATTATCTGTTTTCGCGCTCCTTTCAAATGCTGGTTTCCGATGGCGATATGGCGATGTTGAATTTGATGAGCAATGTCACTAACGCACTGGCTGAGGGTGAAGTGTTGCAACTCTCACGCACCTTTCATCTGGAAATGACCGAAGCCGAATGTCTGGAAGTAATTGAACGCAAGACTGCCGTGTTGTTTAAAGCCGCCAGCGAAGTGGGCGCTCATGCAGCAGGCCAGCCGCCGGAAACAGTCGCGATTATGGCCGAATATGGCATGTGTCTCGGTGTGGCGTTTCAGTTGATGGATGATGCGCTGGATTATCTGGCTGAAGCCGAAGATGCAGGGAAACCGGTCGGACATGATCTGGAAGAGGGTAAGATTACCCTGCCGTTGATTCATGCCATGCAGGCTGATGTGGCATTGGCCAAACGTGTTGAGGAAATATCCGAGCGTGGTTGCTATCAAGCGGATGATCGCGATTGGGTGCGGCAACGTGTAGCGGCACAGAAAGGCTGCGAATTTACCATGAATCGTGCCAGCGACTATGCCGAACGAGCCAAAGCTTTGTTGCCAGATGATGTGGATCTCAGCGTTCGAAACCTGTTGGCTGAACTGGCCGATTTCTCAGCCCATAGGCTGTATTGAGAGCTTCGCTCTGTTTTTTCTGGTGCGTTGTGCACCTGTGGGTGCAATGATTTCATATTGCATTGTTTTACGATTGACCTAGCTTGATTTCATAGTGGCGATTCAGAGATGTTGTGTATGAGGAGATTGATATGAAACTATGGATAACGATGTTAGCACTGTTGTGGCTCTCCGGTTGTGCAGGAGCCAGTTATGAACAACGTACGACGGCACAGGGTGCAGCGATTGGAGCAACGGCAGGTGCTGTCATTGGTGCTCAGAGTGGCAATGTGGTGGGCGGTGCTGTGCTTGGCGGTGCTTTGGGTGCAGTAACAGGTGCCGTGATTGCCGATCAAAAAGGTAAGCGCAATCGCGCCAATGCGCGTCAGAATCAATATTATCAGCAACAGAAAGTCGATCATCGTCGCTATGACAACCATCATTCAAACAAGGATGATGAAGAGGATGATGAATATTAGGCTGGTGCATCCGGTTGAATCATGATCATAAGCTGTTCGGCGGTGAGTGTTTGATATTGACCTGCACTTAAGCCGGTATCGTGCAGGGCAAGCTTGCCAATATGTGTGCGGGTTAATGTTTCGACATGATTGCCAACGGCTGCAAACATGCGGCGCACCTGATGATAACGCCCTTCATGCAGAATCAGCGAGACGTGTTTTTCCCCGTGGATGACCAGTTCAGCCGGCAGACACGGTTTTTCTTCATCTTCGAGCATGAGTTTGCCGCTGGAAAAACGATCACCTTCATCACCATGGAGCGGACGGGCGAGTGTGACCGCATAGGTTTTTGAAATGTGCTTTTTGGGGCTGGTCAGTTGATGGTTGAGTTGTCCGTCATCGGTGAGAATCAATAAACCGGCAGTTTCTTTGTCGAGTCGCCCGACACTGGAAAGCGGTGGTTTTCGGTCCAGCCAGCGTGCCGGGAAATCATCATAAATTAAACGTCCATCCTCCTTGCGGGAGCAAACGGCATGCAGCGGTTTGTGATACATGAAGGTCAGTCCGTAAGGGTGATCGAGTGGTTTATTCATCAGCAACACCTGATCCGGCCTTACTTTTTGAGCCGGAGAGTTGGCGGGCTTACCATTCACCTGAATCAACCCATCCTTGATCCAGCCGCGTACATCGTTACGCAAACCATAACCTAGATTGGCCAGTGTTTTATCGAGCCGTTCCGCTTTTAACATTAGCGCACTCCCTTGATGATTTTGAAACCGTTCGCTTCGATTATGCTCTGGCATTGCGTAAGCTTACATCGCATCAATGCCTCGTAGGGCAGTTTACGGTTGGCCACAACATACACTACGCCGCCTCGCTTTAGACTCTCGCAGGCACGTTGAATAATGATCTTACCGAGTTCGATATCTCGTGTTTGACCGCTGTGAAAGGGTGGATTGCAAACAATCCAGTCCAGTTCTTCGGGCAAGTCATCGCATGTTGCATCGAGCCAATGTGCTTGTGTTTTATGCTGCCAAACGGCGGTATTACGTGTCGCACATTCAAGCGCCAGCGCATCGGACTCGAGCAGATGCAGGGTGTTGATGGTTGTCGATGTGCGCAGGAGCTGCTCACATAATAATCCATAACCACAGCATAGGTCCATGCCATTGCCGCTTAGACTCTCGGGCAGATGATCAAGCAATAACTGCGAGCCAATATCAGCATGATCCCAGCTGAATAATCCCGGTTGCGTTATCAAACCATGGCTTGCGATGACTTTGGGCAGAGCTGTATCACGCCATTTCTTTTGCAATGCGGAATCGAGTGAACCCGTTTTTGTGGCTGAAAAAATGCGGCATTTGGATTTGCTGCGGGAACGGATGTTGCCGGCCAAGTGTTGCATGGCAGACTCATAACTTTTGGCCCCGTGGACATTGGCGCAGGCCATGATCAGTTTTCCACCATCGATGAGCCGTTGCATAGCGGTGGCCATCCAGCCGTATGTTTGTTGTTTGTTTTTGGATGGCAGCAATAAAACAAGACCGTATAGCTGATGTTCGTTCTCTGAGAGTGAGGCTGAAGTTTTTAAGCCTAGACTTTGCAAGGAGTCATGTTCGGGTTTGAAAGATTGATGTAGCTCCAGTTCACAGACATTGGAAAGCGGAGACAATAAAGTATGGGCATGGGCATTGATGATTAAGATGCGGGAGGCGGGATGTTCGATGGCTGCTTGGTATAAAAGCTCGATAGCTGACATGATTGAACTGTATGAATTGAAACAGCGCTGTCCATGGGCGTTACTGCTTATGCTGTTTTCTTGTTGACTGAAGTTTCACTGAAATCATTCAAGCGACCATTCGCAGTAAAGCGGCAATGGGGATATTTTGAGCGGGTTTGCTCTTTACTGTGCAAAGTCGGTCAAAACTATCATTCAAAGCAGCTTTGGCGATAATATGCCGGACATCCGAGAATGCGAAACTATTTCTTCCTCGCACCATATGCCGACGATCAATCGTGTTTTCCAGCTTGATTGCGTATTCCGGTGAACGCGACACCTGATTCCGGAGGAAGGCGACACCCTGAC
>CAYOTF010000152.1:0-6291 GCA_964406805.1 uncultured Zetaproteobacteria bacterium
TGGCGGAGAGAGAGGGATTCGAACCCTCGGTGCCCGTTAAGACACACACGCTTTCCAGGCGTGCTCCTTCAACCACTCAGACATCTCTCCAAACCTCATTTCAGAGGGCGGCGGATAGTACGGCCAGTCTGACTGCATCGCAAGTGCTCATTGTTGGCCTAAAACATTGCCAATCCATTGGCCAATATCTTGAATTTCTTCGATGCAGACACTGTGCTCCATCGGATAGCAGTGCCATTCAACGTTATAATCGTGTGATTCCAACTGGCGGCAAGTCTGTTGACCCAAGGTGAAATCGACGACGGGGTCATGTTGACCGTGCGCCATGAAAACAGCTGTTTCTGTTGTGCCTGCTTGCCATTCGGCAGTGTCTTCGGGCAATAATAAATAGCCCGATAAAGCCATGATGCCAGCCAGTTGATCTCTTTGGCGCAGGCCGATATGCAGCGCCATGGCTGCACCTTGAGAAAAGCCAGCCAGTATGATGCGAGACGATGCAATACCGCGTCGATGCTCTTGCTCAATGAGCAGTTGTATGGCTTGACTGGACTGATGGATGCCTTGGCGATCATGTTCGCGGCCAAGACTGTTTTGCTTGGTGTTGTTCTGATTGGACTCGCTCTGTTTGAGGGTATTCCGTTTGATGTCGTACCAGGCAGGCATGATATAACCGCCATTGAGGCTGACGGGTATGGAGGGCGCATGTGGAAAAATGAAACGGATTGCCAGATCGTTCGGCAGCCCCAGTTGGGGGACAATGGATTCAAAATCATGTCCGTCAGCGCCTAGGCCATGCAACCAGATAATACTGGCTTGGGGGTTGGTCGCGGTTTCAATGGTGATGTGGGGGAGAGTCTGTTTGTTCATGCGCCAAGGATAAAGCATGGTTCACTTTGACGGAAATGGTGTCAGTTAGCATGGCGAACATGGTCAGACCAATAATGATCAAGACCGAAGCCAGGGCACGGCCAGCAGCACTATGCGGTACAATATCGCCGTAGCCGAGAGTGGGCATGGTGACCAGCGACCACCAGCAGCCTTCAAAGGCATGGGCGATGTTTCGCGGTTCATAGAAAATAAATCAGATTACTGTATTCAAAGGCGTGAAATAGTGTTTTCCAATGGCTGTCGAAACTGCCGACAGAGGCGATCATAAAGCAATATTTGAAATCAAGCCAATGCGCGGCGGATGGTTTATTTTTAGATGTTGTTAGCCAGTGTAAGAAGAATTGCTTTGTCTCTAGCGATCTTTGTGGTTCACTTACGCTATGGGCAAACATTTACATATTCTAGGCGTGTGCGGCACAGCCATGGCGGCGATTGCATCGCTGGCCAAATCAAAGGGGTGGATGGTCACTGGCTCCGATGCGGGTGTATATCCGCCGATGTCGGATTATTTAGAGGCTTTGGGGGTGGTGATTGCGCCATTTGATGTGGCTAATTTGAAGCCTGAACCCGATCTATGTGTGATTGGCAATGCCATGAGCCGTGGTAATGTTGAGGTTGAAGCTATCTTGGATGCAGGCTTGGCTTATTGTTCGGGGCCTGAATTCGTTGGCAATTATATCTTGAACGGACGGCATGCGGTGGTGGTGGCAGGCACGCACGGTAAAACCACCACATCATCCTTGTTGGCGCATGTGCTGGAGACAGCCGGTGCAGCACCCGGTTTTTTGATTGGTGGTGTGCCGGAAGATTTTGGTGGTGGTGCACGGCTCGGTGAGGGGGATGTGTTTGTGCTTGAAGGCGATGAATATGACACCGCCTTTTTTGATAAGCGCAGTAAATTCCTGCATTACCATGCCCGAACATTGATTTTGAATAATCTGGAATATGATCATGCCGATATTTTCCCGAATCTGGAAGCGATCAAAACACAGTTCCATCATTTGATTCGCACAGTGCCTGCTGGCGGCATGATCATTGCCAATGCTGATGAAGATGATGTTGCCGATGTGTTGCGCAGAGGTTGTTGGACACCGGTGATCGCATTTGCTCGCCAAGGTCATGCGAGTGCCGAATGGCAGTGGCAGGTTCGTTCTGATGATGGGGCTGAATTTTCGCTCTATCGGCATGGGCAATGCGTGATCGAGGTCGAATGGCAGATGATTGGCGTACACAATGTTGCCAATGCCTGCGCTGTTGCCGCTGCGGCACAGGTGTTGGGTGTGGATGATCAGACGATTGCCAAAGCGTTGACTACGTTTGCAGGCATTCGTCGCCGTATGACGCTGGTGGGTGAGACGCGTGGCATTAAAGTATTTGATGACTTTGCCCATCATCCGACGGCCATCACCGGTATGGTTGAAGCCGCCAAGGCCAGCATGAGACATGCGGGCAATGATGCAAGCCTGTGGGTGATTGTTGAGCCGCGATCCAACACCATGCGAACACGCATTCATCAGGATCGTTTGCCATCCTGCTTTGATGCAGCTGATCGGATTGTGTTTGCCGCGCCTTCACAGCGCAATTTAAACGTCGCAGATGTATTGGATGCTGAAGCTGTTTGTCAGCAAATTGGAGCCCATGCCTGTGTGATGAATTCGGTGGCATCCATTGTGGATCTGGTGGCTGAAGGAGTGCTGCCGCATGATCATGTGCTGGTATTGTCGAATGGTGGTTTTGATGGCATTCATCAACGTTTACTGGATGCAGTGGCTTAGTAAGCGTATGCTTTTGATAGCCGATGAGGGGGTTGCTTATGTGGTATGATTTTTTTCTAGGTAAAATATCGCGCTCTTGGGGGGTGAAAGAGCAGGATAAGGCTATTGTCGAATTGAAAACACACATGATGCGTCTGGAAAAACAAGCTCCTGCGTACGATGCGAAAGGCATTGATGTCGTCTTGAGAGAGATGGGGTTTGATGTTGAACAAAAGCATGTGCAGCAACTTTGGCAGGGCTTGAAGCAGCGCAAAAGCATCGAGGTTGGGCATGCGATGGAGACACTGGCAGAAGAAATTTGTGAACATGTCAGTTTTGATCGCCGGCGTGCAGCGTTAAGTAAGTTATGGCCTGCCAGTAGTCGGAAAGCGATTCCGGATAAAAACGAAGAAGCTATTTTTGATCGGGTGGCATCGTTGCTGGGATTTTCGGATAAAAACTTTTTGGATAGCTGTATTAAACATCGCATGCAGCGCAGCTGGGAGCTTAGTGAGTCGGAAGTCCATTGTGTAGTGGCTGAATTGTTGTTGTGTATGGTGCGGGCTGATGGCACGCAGGAGAATCGGCATTTGTATCGTATTATTGCGCATGGGTTTCAAATGGACGTTGCGGTGGTGCATCAGATGCTCACGCGTCTTGATGAGCTGGAAGCAAGCTATGATGTCGATCAGGCCAAGGGGCTTGAGCAGTTTGAACGCGAACGGCAAAGTAAAATAGATGCCCTGGCCGAGATCACAACACTTTCAAAGGCAGATGTTGATCGTAAATTTCGTGTGTTGATTGATGTGCCTCGGTTTGATTCGAAGAATACCGATCGCATGCTGAAGCTGTTGGTGGAAAAGCTGCGTTACAGTCTCGATGATTATGGTCATGATCGTTTGCTGAAAGAATTGCAGGAGATTGCCAGTGAGGATGGGGATTTCACGCTGTCGGAAGACAGTGTGTTCGCGCGAATAGAGGCATTGCTTGCATCGGCTGAGGAAAATGCCACAGGGTAGTCTTGCCAGGGCTGGTATGTGAGTTCGGGGATGGGCTTGTTGAGATGCTTTGTATTCAGCCGGACTCTTGGCTAGCATGAGCCCGCTTTTGTGAATTTTGGAGGGGATATGCCAAGTACAATGAATAATATTGCCAAACAGGGAGACCATGGCGCTGCCATGATGCCTGTGATTCAAGGTGTAGGTCGTGCAGCGATTGAGATTGCTGCGGTACTGCGTGGCGCGGTTTTTCGCGGTGCACTCGGTGGTGCAGGTAGTGAAAACATACAGGGCGAGCAGCAGCAAGTGCTGGATGTGCTCTCCGATGAAATTTTTCTGGAAGAAATGCGCTCAACCGGCTTTATTTGTGCGGTAGGCTCTGAAGAGCAGGAAGAGTTGTTGGTGATCGAAGAATATTCCAATGCTGATTATCTGGTGCTGGTTGATCCGCTGGATGGTTCGTCGAATCTGGATATTGATGGCCCGGTTGGAACCATCTTTTCTATCGTCAAACGTAAAACAGCCAATTCCGAGCGTCCACATGTCTCTGATACCTTGCAGTCCGGTCGTGAAGTGATTGCCGCCGGTTATGTGCTCTATGGTCCATCATTAATGCTGGTCTGCTCGGTCGGTGAAGGTGTGCATGGCTATAGCTTTAATCCGGCCAATGCGCGTTTTGAACTCAGTCATCCGGATATTCGTATTCCGGAAACCGGTGGTTATTATTCGGTCAATGAGTCGAATAAGAAAAAATGGGCCGATGGCATGGGTGATAAATTGATTGCCATGAAAGAAGAAACGGGTCTTGGCATGCGTTATGTGGGTGCCATGGTGGCGGATATGCATCGCACCTTACTTAAAGGCGGTGTATTTCTGTATCCGGCGGATAATGTTAATACTACAGGTAAATTACGTTTGTTGTATGAAGCCATTCCGATGGCTTTTGTAATGGAACAAGCAGGTGGTAAGGCGATGAGTAAAGATATTGCGATTCTGGATATTGAGCCTGAAGCATTGCATCAGCGTGTGCCGGTGTATTTGGGTTCTGAAACCAACGTCGACGCATTACTAGGATAACGTGGCAGCAGAAAGCCCTGTCTTTCTCGAAACATATTTAAGGGAAATCGGCGTGCATACGCCGGTTTCCCTGCTTTCTTTTGGGTCAGAAAAAACAGAAACTCAGAGCGCCGCAAGTGTTGAAACGATAGAGCAATCCGTCGAAGAAAGTAAAATAAAGGGCTCTGACCCCATTCTAAAGACATTGGCGGATTTGGCTTTGGATGCATCGACGTGCCGTTTGTGCGGTCTGGCTGATTCACGCAACAAGGTGGTGTTTGGTGCGGGCAATGCACAAGCCGATCTGCTGTTTATCGGTGAAACGCCGAAACAGGATGAAGATCTCCAGGGTGAGTCTTTTGTAGGCGCGCCCGGCCAAATGCTGGAGCGGATGCTATCGGCCATCGGTTTGAATCGTGATGATGTGTATATCATGAACGCTATCAAATGCAGTACCCCGAACAACCGTGACCCGAGGCCGGATGAAGTGCAGGCGTGTGCGTTATGGCTCGATCAACAATTGACGGTGATACAACCCAAAATAATTTGTCTGCTCGGTAAAGTGGCGGCTCATACGGTGTTGAATACAGATGAAACACTGGCCTTGTTACGTGGTCATTGGTATGAATATAAGGGCATCCCTGTTTGGGTGACCTATCACCCGGCCTATCTGATGCGCTCCCCCCGCCAAAAACAAAAAAGCTGGCAGGATTTCATGCAGCTATCGCAACGCTTTCAAGCTTTAAGGTAATCAGGGTTTCTTGTGTGTCCGTAACTGGTCAGCGTGATGGCATTACATAACAAAAAGATCCGGAGGTACGACTTGAGTCGTGCAAAGTCTATAGCGCTGCGCGGCTGAAGCCGCACCTCCGGGGCATGCTGAATAGCGACTTACCCCGCTTTGCGACTCCTAATCTAAGCATACACTTTCTTTACCGCGACACCCCAGGGTGGTCTCTCTTGCTGCGTGTAACCTTTAGTACGCAAAGGAGCGTAAAGAAAACCATGTTTGGGTTTTGCCTTTACTCTGCGTAACTCTGCGTACTTTGCGGTGCAAGATTTTGAATTTATTATTCAAAAGTTACCTTTTTTGATTAACAGTCGCAGACACTCCAGCGCAGGAATTCGCGCGATTCGATGCGTTTGGGGTGAGCGAAGAAGCTGTCGGCATCGGCCTGTTCGATGAGTTTACCATCACAGATGAATATAATATGACTGCTGATGCGCTGTGCCTGCTCCAGATCATGGCTGACCCACAACAATGGCATGTGTTGAGAGAGAGCTATCATGGATCGTTCAATAACATCACGCGAGCGCGGATCCAGAGCTGAAGTGGGTTCATCGAGCAGCAGCATGGAGGGTTTGAGAATCAAGGCTCTGGCTAAACATAAACGCTGTTGTTGGCCGACGGAGAGGTGGGTGGCCGGTTCATGCAAGCGTTGTTCGACTTCTGTCCACAGGGCGGCTTGCATCAGGGCAGCCTGGATGTGATCGGTAGTAATTTGCTTGCGTTGAGGGCGGTTTAAACCAAACACAAGATTGTCGCGAATGGAGCAGGGGAATACGGCGGGCTTCTGGCCAATCAAACCGATTCT
>CAYOTF010000153.1:0-6280 GCA_964406805.1 uncultured Zetaproteobacteria bacterium
GTGCTCGGAGATTGGTTGTTTGGTGGAGTGCTTGCTGAGCGTCGCCAGCCTGGGCCGCGTTGTCGAGCCCGGTGAGGTTCGCTTGCACAAGCAGATCGCCGACCCGCTGATCTCGTCCAGTGATCGGGATCAAATCGTCTGGACCGAGCCCAATCTTCTGCGTGGTCTTGAACACTTTACCACCAACGGGACCGGCCCCGTTGAAGTTCTTGTGCATCTCGATCCTCAAAGCGTTCTTGAAGTGCCGCATGTATTGGACCGCCCTCGCGGGATTGGTCAGTAGTTCGGGGTCATCCATCACCGCAAGCAGGGCGTTGCCCATACCGTTCGCCACCATCCACGACGGGTGCAAGAGCGTGCTGGTTCGGAACAAACTCGTAATCTTGGATGCGAGTTTCATCACACCCTTCAACCCCTCTGGATTGAGTGTTTGATTCATGCGTTCGAGTTGGGTTGCCAACGCTTCGGGCAGAAGGCTCTCATACTTCGCGTCGTCCATCATTTGTGCGGGGAGGAACAGTGAGGTCGAGTCGATTGCGTTGGGGTCGATCTTGCGGTAGATCCGCCCATCGCCCGCCTTGAATCGGTTTGGGCTGATGAGTTCCATCGTTGAACCGTCTGCGAGCCTTGCTTTGTCGCCGATCTTGAGTGCATTTTCTGGATCAGGAACCTTGGCAACAACGAATGGGCTGATCGCATCATTGAACCCCGCTTTAGCCTCGGCGATTCTGTCTGAACGAACCGCTTGCTGAATCAATACCGCTGGATCTGTCTCATAGATCCGCATTGTGTCCACAAGATCGCCGCCCACAAACGATTGCAGTAGGTTCAGATCGCCGTTGGATGCCATTTGGTTGAGTTCGCCCGGAGTGACCGGACGGCTGACATTGCGGAACAGGTCGTCGGTGTCGTCGCCGGTTCCGAGCGGGATGCCAAAGTTGTCGTGCGATTCCAGCACCGATTCATTGATCGCATCAATTTTGGCCGCAAGCGATGGGTTCTCGATCTGGATCTTTGCGAAGGTGTCGGCATCCGCAGCGGTGGCCCTTGCGATATCCATATCGTTGAGCGAGAACGCATGGTCGATCCCATTGGCATCTGTAAACTCGATCATGTTCGAGCCTCGCGCATCAGTGACATTGACGAGCGATCCGATGAGTTGTTCGGTGTCGGTGTTCTTGATGCTGCTCGCCCGATGGACGGCCCGCACCTTATCGGCACCCTCTTTTTTCAGAGCCACACCGACATAGCCGGTTCCTGCGGTGGTGAGATCGCCCCGGCGTACTTTGTTGACCCCGATTTCCTCGAACAGATCAAGGATTGCATTGGCCGATTGGTCGATATCTTCCCACAGTTCGGGGTTCTGTTGACGGAGCATTTTTCCTTCCTTGGCTCGCTTCATAATCCCGCCAAGGAAAGATCCGTCACCGATATTGTACACAAGCTGCTTCTGTCCCGCCCGCGTCTTTCCAAGAGCCTCAACTTGCAACGAGATCAACTCTCGAAGCGTGTCATAGTTCTCGCTTGGGATATTCCGTTTGGTTGCAATACTGTCGAGCCCAATATCCTTGAATCGCCCTTGCCCTCGCCGCCATTGTTCGGCCATTGCGCCACCAACATCCTCGGCACCTGTGACGGCCCGACGGTGTGCGGCCATGCGTGCAGCAACCACGCCGCCAACACCGCCAAAGTTGACAGCGGTTCGGAACCCGATCTCAGAGAGAATCTGATCTCCATCAACCACGCCAATAGTTCGCAGCATGTCACCGATCTTGGTGAACGGCATATCGCCCATCTCGCCCGCGTCCAGACGGAGAATCTTCTTGGCAACATCGGTCATCAACCTCGCCTCTGAGCCCATGAAGTCGCGGGTTGCCTTGCCGGAATGGAACGCCACCTCTGCCGCGCCACTGACCACCTCGCCGAATGCGTCTGCGGTTGCCTCGGCGTTGTCCAAATCGGATTCGGCAAGATCAAGGAACCGTCCGTACTTTTCGCCCGCCCGCTGCTGGTGAACCGCGATGATCTTGAGCATGGCATCGTCTTGTCGTGCCGCGTCAATCACTTCGTCAAACGCATCGTCGGGTGCGAGATCGAGTTTTCGTGCAAGTTGGAGCCGCAGACTTTCCCGCTTACTGTTGATATTGACAACATCTTCGCTCGATATTCTGTTTGCCGCCGTACTAAGGTCTGAAAACTTGCGGTGTGCCTCGGCGAGTCGGAGATTGGCAACCGCGTTGCGTGTGTACGCCGCCGATGCGATCATGTCGCCAAGGCTCTCGCCGCCTTCGAGTGATCCACTGCCATTCTTCGCAGCATCAAACGAATCAAGTATTCGGCCTTGAAACTCAACAATCGTATCGGCCTCATCGTCAATGGCGATCCCGCCAACCCGTTGTGCCTTGATTTCGTCAATCTCGGCGACCAGTTTAGTGATTTCATCGTCGATCAGTAGCCGTTCGATCTCGAATGTTTCTCTGGAAACTGGGTTTGCTTCGGCGAGTGCTTCTTCACTCTTGGCAATCGCTGAGTTTGTCAACTGCTCCATCCGCTGCGCAATCCGTGTCGCCCCGTCAGTGGCGTTTTTGGCCGCAACAATGACCGCACCGCCATTGAGGTTCCCGGTCCTGGCCTTGGCAAGTGCCCGTTGAACAACCTGAGCGTGCCCGAGATTGATCGCACCAACGCGGATCTGTGGCGTGGTCAGTGAGAGTTGGGTGAATGGGATATGAGCAAGCGTCGCCCCACCCGCACCCTTGGTCAGATCAATGCCGGGGAGCGTGGTGAACTTGTCTACAAAGTCTTTGCTCGCGTTGATCCGGTTGGCGACAAGCGGGCTATCAACAATCTCGTTTGTCTTGGAGAGTACTCGCCGTCCGGTTTCGTCGGTGACTTCGATCAGGTCGTCGGCGATCCCACTGCCCTTGGTCGAGATCCCGAGCCCAAACTTGTCGGCGATCTTACTGAGCCGCCCTGATTCACCAAAGATTTCCTTGGATGCGAACTCGGCCTGCTCTCTCGGATTGAGAACCTTTGGCGAGGTCGCAATGGATGCCTGGATGCGCCGTGCAACTTCGGGTGCAAGACCATCAAGGCTCTCGCCCTTGGCAACTCTGGAAATACCCTTGCGCAGTTGCTTCTTGCCCGTCTTGGTGATGACAAAGGATGCCCCTTTGGTTGCTGCGATCTTCGCCCCGCCGAGCGGTGCGCCGATGAACGAAAGAGGGTCGGTCACAATGTCGATACCGAACCCGGCAATGGCGTTGACAAACCTGTTCTCGAATCCCATTGCACGCAATATATCGCCACCGAATATCTTGACACTTCCCGATTGGTCAAACTCGCCGCGTTCGATTGCGGCACGCTTGGCCTCTGGCAAGAAGATATCAGCGATCATGTTCTGCACCACATTGCGTGGCATGTCGATGATATCCAGAACCTTCATAATGCCTGGTCTCGTATCACGCCGATTTATCTGGGCAAGCCGGGAACGGATCTGGTCACTGGATAGTTCGTTGGTTTCCCTGATGGAATACCGTGGCGCGACACGCTGATCGGAAACATCCTTTGGCGTGTTGGCTCGGTTGAGTTCGATCGCCGAATCTAGCCGGATTCGGTTGAGGTGTTTTCGTTGCTCTCTCTCGGTGTCCGTCTGTGCAAGAACCGTTGTCGCTGCTGGGCGGACAATGCGGGGTGCTTGGCTTAGCACGGTCGGGGCTTGGGAGATGAGGGAGGTCATTTATTCTTTCGCAATAACCCTTAGTCGTTCGATAAACTTTCTGTATTTGGCCGAAAATCGTGTTCTTTCATTGCTCGGGTTTGCGCCCCCAGTAAACTCTAATACCCCAAGATTCTTGAATACATCTGCGATATCTTCCCGGCTGTCGGTTTTCTGTATTTCGATTTGGTCAAGGATATAGGAGGAATACCTTGACTTTTGTGATTGATTCATCCCTGCAAGCAGGCTCTCGATATTTATTCTTGATTCCTCAAAGTTTTTATTAGATAAGGGGGACACCCTACCCGTACGAGAAGTGACCAGTCCAGACACGGAATCAATGGCTTGGTTTGTTTGAGTAAACCCAACATCTGTTTTTGTGTCAAATCCAAGATCGTCAGCAAGCGACTCTGTTTCTTCTTGTATTTCAGAAAGAACCTTATTTTCTTTCGCCCGATCAACCTGCAACTGGCCTTCTTCTCCCGCTGCGCCACGGCGTTCTGCTCGCCCTGCTTCTCCACCCGCTGCGTTGGCCTGTGCGATTCTCGCATCGTTCTCGGCCTTGAGCAAGTTCTGTTGTGCTGCGATATTCCCCGGCTGATTTTCAGCATCGGCGCGTGCTTGATTGAGGGCAATCTGTGCTCTTGTGTTTTTTTCTTCAACACCCGCCTGTCCCGCCTCGAATCTTGCATCCCGAGTGGATTGTCCAAGGTCGGCGGCAAGGCTGGATTCAGTGAGGCGTGACTGTGCTTCGTTGAGCCGTGCTTGCTGTCCAGCGGACGCGACCGTTGCCCCTATCAAGAACCGTTGATCTTCAAGTTGCTTGTTGACCGCCGCCTGTCCTTGTCGTCCAAGGATTCTTTGCCGCACTGATTCATCTTCGTCGGTTGGTATCCGTGGCGTTCGTTCTTGGAACGGGATTGGCTCGTTGAGTTGGGCCGTGACTTGCTGGAGTCGTTCGGCGATCTGACGCTTTTCCTCGGGGTCAACAGCATCCTTGAGTTGGATGACGAGTTGCTTGCCCTGAGCGTTGAGGATATCAAACTTCTGCCGGTTGAGGTTGCCGAGATTTTCCCGTTGCTGTTCGACGGGGAGATCGCCTGCGCCGGTTCGGAACAAGCGTGACTCGCGGGACACTTGGCGTTTGTCGATATCAGACTGGCCTTTTTCGGCACGGCTTTGTGCGCGGAGCCGGTTGGCACCCTCGATATCTCCAGATTGTTCGAGGCGAGAGATGAGCCGGGATCGGTCAAGCCGGGTGGCAAGATTGTCCTTGATCTTCTTCCGCTGGCGACGATTGGTTTCTGCGAGTTGGCCGCGATCAACCGTCCGTGGATTGGCTGTATCGGCGAGTTGATCCCGCTTCTTCTTGTCCGCCGCCTTGCGTTGCCGAGCGAGAATAGACCGCTGGCTGGCCGCTGTGCGGGGTTGACCACCGACAGGGATGGTTTGAGATGGATCTGAGGGATTCTCGAAGCGTTGCTTTGCCATAGTAGGCTCCTATTTCATTATGCTAGTATACACAAACTACCGTCGTTTGCCAAGCCTGATCTTGTTGAGTGCCGCTTGGCGACGCTGGCAGCCCTTGCATGGTTTGATTTTTCCAAGCGTTGCGGCCCTGATGATGCGTGCCGTTATATCGCCAAGGCCGGGTCCTGCGGTGGCGAACGGCCCTGTCGGTCCCGGCCCAGTGTCACCAAGGCCCTCGCACAAATTCTCAAAACCGTCGGGACCGTCGCCGCACGCACCCGCCTCTTGGGCATTAGTGGCGGGCAGCATCCCATCAGGGGCAATGTCGGCGGTGCATTGCAGTTTGATCCCTCGCACGCAATCGGGGGCAAATGCAGTGGGCTGAGCGGTGACATGCCAGACAATGCCCTCGCCGGGGTTCATGCCGGGCGTGAGTTCGTAGGCGTGTGTGAGTGTTCCGTCGCAGGCGTTGGCTATGTAGCGGGTAGCAACCTGACAGGGTTCAGTAGACCATGCGAGTTGGACAGGGGGATCGGTTGATGGATCGGTTGACGGCTCATAGAAAACGCCCTGATACTCGCCGGTGAGTGAGCCTGCGACGAAATCGCTTTCGTCATATGTGATAGGGGTGCCGCCGCCACAGGGATAGGCGAGCCGGATTGGTGATTCCGGCTCACCGCATTCTTGATCGCTTGGGGTGACCGTGAATGGCTCAAGGCGAACTTGTTGCCCAGTGACCCGGTAGATCGACCCCTGATACTCAACCGTTGCCGCATCCCCAATCTCGTTGATGGAGATGGGTATTTTGTCTTGGCTGTTCGTGCAGTTTACAGCATAGACGATCGGGACTTCGTTACACGGTATGTCGTTTGGTGTTGCGCAAGAGTTACCGGGGCACGGATCTTGGTCTGTAAACTGTGCGCCATTGAGATTCGCATCGGCGTGTGTTTTTCTTGGAGATTGGGATTGGCCCGTGATTCTTCCAACTACACAAAGACCGCTTCCGGTGTTTACGAACTGGTCGTTGTTTGGATTATTGTCAGGCCCCGATTTTATGACGGTCGAACCACCATCGCACAAAGCGACATTCAC
>CAYOTF010000154.1:0-6149 GCA_964406805.1 uncultured Zetaproteobacteria bacterium
TATGTGATTCATAAAGCACACGATTTGCCGATTCGTGTGGCTCGCCATGCGCCGGGCGATAAGGTCAAGATCGGTTTGATTCGTGATGGTAAGGCGAAGACGATCACGGTCAAAGTCGAAGAGATGATTGATGAGGAGCAGGCAAAAAACGGTGCTATTTATGGCGATAGCAATAAAGTCCGGCTCGGCATGGTGGTGGAAAACCTTAGCCCTGAGCTGGCGGCTCGCTTGCAAATCCGTGTGAAAAAAGGCGCGGTTATCAAGCAAGTGCAGCGTGGTATGCCTGCCGCTCGTGCAGGCCTTCAAGTGGGTGATGTGGTTTATCGAGTCAATGGTAAAAACGTGAGCGGTGTGCGTAGTTTTTCCAAGCTGGCGAAAAAATTCAAGGCCGGCGATGTGCTGCGTGTGATGCTTGATCGCCATGGCGATCAAGTCTTTGCATTGGTGAAGTTACCGAAAGCTGAACACTAGACTTATACGCTAGTGTCGGTGCCTCATTTGCAACTTTTAAGTCGTCGCGACTGCTGCTTGTGCGACGATGCCAAGCTGGTTCTTGCGGCTCTTGCCGAGCAAGGCTTGTGCTCCTGGGAGATCGTGAATGTGGATCAGGATAAGGCCTTGTTGGTGCGCTTTGGCATGCATGTGCCGGTGCTATTGATGGGTGAAAACGAACTGTTTCGGCACCGGCTGGCGGAGGAAACATTGAAATCAACCTTGGTGGAGTTAAGTCTATGAATGGTGGTAAAAACGGCGAAAAGAATATGGCAACGCGCTGGCTCGTGGTGCTGGGGCTAGTTGCAGGCATTGGTACGGCAGTTTGGATGACGTTGCCTGAAGCGCCGGGTAGAATGGATAAAGGTGCACAAGCAACGGAGTTTAGTTTACCGGACTTGAAGGGCGAGCTGCAGGCGTTGCCAAAAGGCGAGGTTGTGTTGTTAAACTTTTGGGCGACATGGTGTCCACCATGCCGCAAGGAAATTCCATCCATGGCGGAATTGCATGATAAATATGCACCCAAAGGTTTGAAGATTATTGCCGTGTCGGTTGATAAACGCAGTGATGATCTGGCTAAATTTGTGGCTGAATACCGCATGCCGTTCCAGGTCTTGCATGATGCGGACGGCGCGGTTGCGCGTCGTTATGGTGTATTTCGTTATCCGGAAACGTTTTTGATTGGCCGTGATGGTAAAGTTGTGCATCATCTGATTGGTGCGGTGGAATGGATGTCTGCACCGGTAATCAAGACGATTGAAGAAATGCTAAATACCAGTGCATCAGCCAGCAATGACAGCAAACCAGCCAGCTGACAGGCCTTTGCAGCAACAGATCGAGGCGCTGCGCAATACACTCAGAGAGCATAATTACCGTTATTATCGGCTCGATGCGCCATCGATTCCCGATGCCGAATATGATCGATTGTTGCGCCAGCTTGAGGTTTTGGAAGCAGAGCTGGGTGAGCTGATCCCCGATGATTCACCAAGCCAAATGGTCGGCGCGATGCCCTCCTCTACATTCACAGCCCGCCAGCATGGCGAGCAGTTGCTATCACTGGCCAATGCGTTTGATGCAGAGGAAGTGGAAGCCTTTGTGCAGCGTAGTCGCGAAGGGCTTGGGATAGAGACTGACGAACAACTGCAATTTATTGTCGAGCCCAAGATTGATGGTTTAGCCGTTAATCTGCGTTATGACTCCGGTGTATTGAGCATTGCGGCAACGCGCGGTGATGGCACCATGGGTGAAGATGTCACTGACAACATTCGTACCATTGCTGATATTCCATGGCGCTTGCAGGTTGATGCCCAAGCTAATGACATTGTTATTCCGGACGTGCTGGAAGTGCGCGGCGAAGTGTATATGTGCAAAGCTGCGTTTACGGATCTCAATGCACGGCAGCGCGCTGAGAACGCAGCTCCCTTTGCCAATCCGCGTAATGCGGCGGCAGGCTCATTGCGCCAACTCGATGCAAAGATAACAGCTCAGCGGTGTTTAAGTTTTTTTGCTTATGGTGCGGGGCTTGGCGCTCGTGAGCTGGCTGAGAGTCAATCGGATTTATTGGCCAAGCTGCATCTGTTCGGTTTTGCGGTACAGCAAACAACGATGGTCGGTAATGCGCCTGCGCTGTTACAGCGTTACCAGCATTTAATGGAACAGCGTGCAGCCATGCCGTACGAAATCGATGGTGTGGTTTATAAGCTGGATGATTTTGATTTGCAGCAGCGCTTGGGGGCGGTAGCACGTTCGCCGCGTTGGGCGATTGCGCATAAGTTTCCGGCTGAAGAAGTGATCACCATGGTGAATGATATTATCTGGCAGGTTGGGCGCACAGGTGTGATTACACCTGTGGCCGATCTGCAGCCGGTAGCAGTTGGCGGGGTGATAGTATCGCGCGCAACCTTGCACAATATGGATGAGCTGCGACGTAAACAGGTTTATGCGGGCGCGCAGGTGATTGTGCGCCGGGCTGGCGATGTGATTCCGGAAGTGGTGAAAGCCATCAATGTCGATGAGCAGGCTGTGCTTCCTGCGCTGCCGGAGTGTTGTCCGGTGTGTGGCGCGTCGGTGTTTCGTGTGGAAGGCGAAGTGGCACTCCGCTGCAGTGGTGGATTATCGTGTTCGGCGCAGTTAATTGAACGCTTGCGCCATTTTGTTTCGCGCGGTGCGATGGACATCGAAGGCATGGGCGATAAGTTGATTGCCAGGCTGGTGGATGAGAACAAGGTATCCGATATCGCAGGCCTGTATGAACTCGATTACCTTTCCTTGAGCGGTTGGACGGGCATGGGTGAGAAAAAAATCACCAATCTGCAGGCATCGATTGAGCAGAGTAAACAGCAACCATTGGCGCGTTTTTTGCATGCACTCGGTATTCGTCATGTCGGCAGTGCGACAGCTGCAGCTTTGGCCAGCCATTTTGGCGGTCTGGATGTATTGATGCAGGCAGATGAAGAATCGCTGATTGCCGTGCCCGATGTCGGGCCTGAAGTGGCAGCCAGCATTCGTAGCTTTTTTGCTGAGGCGCACAACCTCGATGTGATTGAGCGATTACTGGCCGCAGGCATTGAGCCGAGTGTGCCAGAGCAACAAATCAGTAATCATCCGCTGGCTGGAAAGACTATTGTATTGACCGGCAGCTTTGCAGCGATTGCGCGCAGGGCTGCACAAGAGCAGTTGCGCGCGATGGGTGTGAAGCCTGCTTCATCGGTATCAAAAAATACCGATGTGTTAATTGCCGGTGAAAAAGCAGGCTCGAAGCTCACCAAGGCACGTGAACTGGGCATCGAAATTGCTGATGAAGCGCAGTTGCTTGAATGGTTAAACTGGCAGTAGGATAGTTTATGGAGTTAAAAAACACGGAATACTTGCTATAGGTGGCTTGAAATATAAAATCGCGTCCCTTATAATACAAGAGCGCCATAAGCAAGATAGATTGTGGAGGTATTGAGATTGGCTACAGCAACACTTGAATTGAACAGCATGGCATTATTTTCGCGGGATGTGCGTAAAGCACCGCGTTTTGATCGCGAAGAAGAAATGCGTTTGGCCAGACTTTGGCGTGATAACGAAGATCGTGATGCTGCGCGCCAGCTCGTTGTGGCCAATTTGAGCGGCGTCTCTGCCATTGCGCGTGAATACCGTCATTTTGGTTTGCCTGAAATGGATTTGATCCAGGAAGGCACGATGGGACTCATGCATGCGGTAAAACGCTTTGATCCGGAACGTGGCTTTCGCCTGATGACCTATGCATCCTGGTGGGTACGTGCATCGATCCATGATTTTATTCTGCGTTCGTGGAGTATTGTGAAACTAGGAACCAATAAATTGCAACGCCGTATCTTTGCTGGTTTACAGAAAGCCAAGAATGCCATTGCCGCTATTGATGGCCGCAAAGCCGATGAAGTGGCTGCGGAATTCGGTATCAAGGGCAGTGAATATCAGGAAACGGCCAACGCATTTTTGCAGCGCGATGTGTCGCTTGATGCCGAGAGTGATGAAGGCGATGCTCTGGTGCATGGCTTGCCTGCTTCCGATGCCACGCCGGAAGAAATTGTAACCGAATCGAACTGGGAAAGTCATCAGAAATCAATCTTGTTCAAGGCGATGAAAACATTGGCTGATCGTGACCGCTGGATTGTAGAGCGTCGCCATTTGGCCGAAGATCCGGCCACCTTGAAAGAGCTGGCGGAAGATTTTGGCATATCCATTGAGCGTGTGCGTCAGTTGGAAGCCCGTGCCATGAAAAAGCTCAAGGCTGCAGTGGTGCATTAAAACTGCATTATTCATAAATCTTGATGCACCTTTGCGGGTAGCTGCAGGTCAAAATTTCACATCCTGATTGACTGAATTCGAATAACGCGATTGTACTTGTTCGCTAAATGTAAACTTAAAAGGTGGCAATGATGAAAGGTGAATTTTTGGCAAAGTTAAAAGAGTTTGCTGAAACATTAAATTTGCTGTTGATTTGAAAACCACATATCGATTGAACGATTATGATGGCTTTTGTAATGGTTTTACTTTGGGATCACATGGAGAGTATTTCAGAGTCCGAACAAGCAATAAAAATATTCAATTCTCATATTCTGAATATGCAGCCCATATTTGTTTGGGTGTTATTTACACAAGAGCAAAGACAGCAGATATAGATGAAACAGAAGTCTTGGAGCTTTCCAGGATAGATAAAATATCTTCTGTAATCACTGATTTATTTTTCTTTGCAGAAGAAAAATGGAAAATCTCAAGCGATAAAGGTGGTAGTGGAAATACTGCTAATATTGGAATGCTTCACCGGACAACTACTCAATAAGCTTACATATTTTATATACTACCCACACTTGCTATCGCCGCATTCGAGGCAGGTGTTGCAATTATCGAGGCGGATCACTGCCATGGCACCACACTTGTCACATTGATTGCCTTTGGCGATGTCATCCGCACCGAGTTTTTCTTCGGCTTCTTTGCGTTTGGCTTGCAGTTCTTCGTTGTTTAGCTGACCTTCCATCATGCCGATGGAAATCAGATGTTGTTGGATGACTTCACCGATTTCGGCCACGATGGATGGCATATATTTGCCGCCACGTTTGTAATAGCCGCCACGTGGATCAAACACCGCTTTCATTTCTTCCACCAAAAAGGTGACATCACCACCTTTGCGGAAGATGGCGGAGATGACGCGAGTCAGTGCCACGATCCACATAAAATGTTCCATATTTTTGGAGTTGATGAACACTTCAAAGGGGCGACGATGTTCATCGGATTGTCCGGCATTGATCACCACATCATTGATGGTGATATACATGGCGTGATCGGAGTGCGGGGTTTATATTATGTAGGTACTACCCTCAAGAATATCATCGCGCTCCAATAATGGCGCAATATGATGCACATTACTGTCTTCTTCGATGCTTTCATCGCCCGTCTTCTTGACTTCATAGGCGGTGATTTTTTTATCGATTTTTATAGTCATCATGAATCTCCTAGCGCTGCTTTAAATCATGCACTCTTTTCGATTGTCATATCATCACTGGCGATCGGGCTGATAATATCTGTCAGATGAGGCTTGTTGTGTTTTATGACGATGGCCTTAACGTCGTGGGAAAATATACCGCCCTGTTGATCTGGCAATGTTATTCTAAACGTATTGTCGCACTGTTCTTCTGATATGGGTTGATTGGTTTTCATGTCACATCCTGTGTATTTTATTTTGTTGGAATCCTTCCTGCATGGTTTTTTAAATGTCGTTTTATAGATGGGGATTTAGAATTTGCCATAATAGCCTTCTTTTAAGGCATCGAACAGGTTGGCGGCGCTATGCATCTCGCCATCGTATTCGATTTCATCATTACCCTTGGCTTCGACAGTGCTGCCATCATCAAGGGTGAATTTGTAGGTGGTATTGGCCAAGTCTTCTTCTTTGACCAGCACGCCTTGAAAAGCCTCTGGGTTAAAGCGGAAGGTGGTGCAGCCCTTTAAGCCTTTTTCGTAGGCGTAGAGATAAATATCCTTGAAATCTTCATAGGGAAAATCAGTTGGCACATTGGCAGTCTTCGAAATAGACGAGTCCACCCAAAGCTGGGCCGCAGCCTGAATATCAACATGCTGTTTGGGCGTGACTTCATCAGCACTGATAAAATAATCAGGCAATTTTTTACCTT
>CAYOTF010000155.1:0-6029 GCA_964406805.1 uncultured Zetaproteobacteria bacterium
AATACGCAGGAAGAAGCAGATTGCCGGGCTTGTTCTTTGGTTCGTTTCTTTTTTGGAAAAGAAATGAACGATACTCGCCACCACCACCCATCTTTTTACTTTTTAACCAGCCGTTCTGGCATAGCTACAAATGCAAAGAACCCAACAACGCACTTGTTTTTAATGCGATTGCCCTGGATTCTTAGTTGGTGTCAGCAGCCGAACCTGAACCTTTACGCCATGCTCAATCGAATCAATGCTTAAATGAGCACCTATTCTTTCTGCTCTTCTGCGCATATTGCCCGTGCCACGCCCGGCCACAGCATCACCAATACCCACGCCGTTATCTGCAATACAAACTGTGACTTCTCCTGCATCAGCCCTGATCGACATTTGAATTTCGCTACATCGGGCATGACGAATGGCATTGGTAATCGCCTCCTGCACAATGCGCAGCAGATGCAATGATGTTTCATGGCTAAAGCCATCCACTTCAGGATCACCGATCAGTTTCCAGCCGAGTGTGATACCACTGCTTCTTAGTTGTGGTTCAAGGCGCATGCGCAACATGCCCAGCATCGTTGTCAGGTCACTGTTATCTTCATCGAGAGAATCAATCACCAGCCTCAGATCAAGCAGCGCATCAGAGAGTGTCTGTTTAAGCGTTGGCTCAGATATCTGATAATGATTCACCTGAGAGAGTGCGGAAACAAGTTGACCACCTAAACCATCATGCAGGTCTCTCATCATACGTTCTCGTTCATCACTGATAAGCTGTTTTTTTTCAAGACCTCGAACCTCTTCATGCTCGCTGTTCAGGCGAGCCGTTGTTTCATCCACCTTTTGTTGTAATTCATGCGTAAAACGCTTTGCCCTTTGCTGTAGCTGGGCAAAACGTAGTATCAAATACACAGCAATCACAATCAATTGAAACGAGACAGCATACGGCATCAAATAGATACTTTCATAGGCGCTGCCGTACAGATCCACATACCAGTCATGCATACCCAGAGCTGTATTCACCGCATAGGTTGCCAGAATAAACAGGAATACTTTCTCCCTTCGCTTCAACCAACAACTGATCATCAACCAGACAATATATGCACCGCCGATAAGCGCACCGATATGAAACAGGCTCATATGACTTATCTTGTAATAATCAAACACCAGCAGCAGTAGATATGCGACAATAATCCAGCCCCACATCAGCCGTTCGACCCATTTTCTGTGCACGCCAGTCCAGCGATGCACAAACAACAGAATAGATGCAACAAAAGCATCGATCGACAGGTGAAAAGCCCATTCCCACAGATCACGAGAAACAGGAACATCGCGCACAAAATGATTGGAGAGATATAAACATGCCCATAAACAAGCCAGCGCAAACCAGCCATACATGCTCTCTTGCCTATTTAGAGACCATAAAAGAGCGGCTATCATCGCCAGCCAGATAATCATAAAGAATGAGATCATCGGAATGGTGTTGAGAAAAAACTTTCGCCACTCATATGGGCCTATCAATGCTTCTTCAGGGCCGACATATAGCGGTGCAAGTCCGCCACCATTATCACCATACGCCTTGACGTAAACATCGATGGTGTTTGTCCCTTCTTTAAGAGCCGTGGCGGAGATGGCGTACATTAATGGCCTGTTCCAGTTGCGGCTTAAGGGCTCTTCAAATTGCCCACTTTTGCCAATCAGATTCCCATTAAGCCAAATAGATGCATTCATACTAAGTTTGGGTAAATAGATCGCCCAAAGCGCTTTATCGAAGCGTTCAAACTGGAAATAGAGTCGATACCAGACCACTCCCGTCGGCTCTGGAAATGTATGCTGCCAACGATGCGGAAGAGACACATCCTGCCATTGATCGATAGGTAGATCAGGCGGTGTCATCTCACTGCTGATTAGAAATTTAGCCTGGCTAATCTTCCACTGAGTCATTGTTTCAGCATCACTTTTGGCCGCATAGAGTTGAGCCGGTAACAAAAGGGATAACAATAATATGCCCACTTTTAACATGCTTTGTATTTCCCTCCACCCGCATTTGCTGTTCACTAAACTTGTTACCTAAACTGGTTATGTCTGCCAGATGCATTCACCTCTACTCACAATTGGCGGAAATTAAAAAAAGGTTGTCATGACCAGATAATAATCACGCAAATCACCCATGTTTCGGCCACGCGCTGTATCCTGCATCTCCAGTTTAACAATCAGCGGAATAGAGAGTTCTTTGTTTAACCAGGCATCCACACCACTCCAGGAGATTGCGGCACGCCATTGATCAGCCCGGATCGCTGTATTCGCCATCAATGATGACACATCCTGTCCACGGGCAGAGTGATAATGATCCGCCTTTTTCAGATAGCGGTGCCAGGTGGCTGATAAACGCCAGCTTTCATAACTGATGCCAGCCTCAATATCATATTCCCAGAAATCACCCATATTGCGATCAAGCAGTTCTTTTGAAGATGCCAGGGCCAGCACCTGCCCCTGCCCGGCAACACGCGAAGTCAGTGTGTCTGCCAACTGGAATGTACGTTTCACCATCATGCGCAGATCAAAAATAGAAGCAATTTGCCGATAATATTCTATCTGGACAATGATATCGGTGCTGCCATCATCAAGTGGAACATCAAACAGGTTATCCGGATCATTTTCAGCTGCAAAACTCTTCCGTACACCAAGCCCCGCCACCAGGCTGCCATGACCACCACTATAGAAGCGCCACAATCCGCCAACTAACAGCGTGCCCATACCCTTGACTGTTGTACTTTGAATCGGTTTATAGGCATAACCAAAGGCAGGATCAGATAAAATAGTGTTAATGTCGCTTGCCGTCATAGGCTGCAATGCTCCGGCACCTACAGGTGCAAAGGGTGAGTTCGCCGGGCCAAGCGGAGCAAGGGGATTATAAGCCGGGTTCCAGCCTATATTTCCTCCAGATACAGAAAAATTAACGCTGTTTCTATGTTGCCCGAAGTTACTGATCACGCCCAGAGTAAGGTCATCAGTCACCCCGTAACCCAACGTAATCTGCCCGCGCTGCACTGCAACCTCAGCTGAAAGCGAGCTTGTGCCCAGAGAGAACCCTGTTGGAAAAAGTGCCAGCAATGGAAACACAGCTGCATCTAAAGCTATCGCATTATATTCACTGCCGAGCGGTTTGTTATTGCCCGCATTATCATACATGCTGTTGTAGCTGACATGTCGTGCTTCTAGCTGAACAATCCAGCGTCCTTTGGGGGCAATCGGTGCCAATGCATGCCTGGATGCTGTTGTAATGTCGGTATTAGTTTCTTCTGCATACAGATTGCCAGAGTATGACGCTATGGTTAGCAATAGAGTTGATAATATGAGTGTTCTTTTCAAATTTCCCGCCCTAGTTTAGACACTAAATTCTGTTGCATTCAAGTTGAAAGTGCAATCTCATGAATTGTTTGAGTTGGCAAGTTGCAGTAATCATTTTGGCCTTATTAACCCGCATTATTCATGAATCGTCGTGATGATTGCGCCGAGCCTTTGTTTGCAGCGGATTCTTGTGAATGCGTTCGTAGCCATGCTTACGGGCGTTTGAGCAAGGATTCGTTGCGGGCAAAGGAACAAGCAAGGGCGCGACAGTATTCATGCATAATGCGGGTTAAATGCCACTCTTTAAAGGATCAGGATAATGAGCTTCATGCAGCTTAGCGAGGAAGATCGTATCGGAATCTGTGCCATGAAGAAAGCAAGCTAGCGCATTTTGGAGCTGTGGTGATGCTGGTTTTGTGGGTGAAGTCTGTGAATGTTGGTATGCTGGCGGAGAGAGAGAGGGATTATTTCGGGCTCCTGCCCTTCACCCCCTTGGGGTCGCCGCGAGCGGCGATCAAATCGCCAGTCCTGTCGATTTGTCGAACCCTTGGCTCGGGTTCTCAACCCTCTCTCTTTGGAGCTGTGGTGATGCTGATTTGTGGGTGAAGTTTGTGAATGTTGATATGCTGGCGGAGAGAGAGTCAATCACCCTTCGCCAAAAATCCTTTTTATTTCATGCGGTTATAAAATAGACGCTGAAACAACCTGACCGCATACCGTCAGGCATACCGTCAATTTTTTCTCCGATAGTATAAAACCTGCCGGATGGGGGTGGACAGTATCAATGGGCGGGGTCTTGTCAATATCATTTGAAAATTATTTGATGGTGCTTCTGGAGTTGGTTGTGGTTTGTGTGAAAAAATGTATAGGTTATGGCGCGCTATGCGTACAGGGCTCATACCCTAGCGTGTAAATGATTATCCAACTGCTATTTATTTTCTATTGGCATGCGGAAGCAGGAGCGCAAAATGAACAAAACAATACCATCCATAGGCTTTATGCGATTGCCTGCCGTTTTGGCTGTTTATCCAGTATCCAAATCAACCTGGTGGGCAGGCGTAAAATCAGGCCGTTACCCTCAACCGGTTAAACTCGGCCCCAAAACAACGGCTTGGAGAGTGAGCGATATTGTAAGGCTGATTGATAAAATGAGTGGTGGTAGATCAAAGGTACAATAGCCGGCTCCAATGGAACGGTGAGCCTTTGGTAAAGCCATGATGGAGTCAGTTAGCGAGTCCTCATTCCTTTTTTCCGTGTTCTATAGCTGACTGGGAAAAGCAGCATCTTTTGCATTTATTCATTGTTGTATATACAATAACGCGCATGAAGTTAACCTATGATCCGGAAAAAGATGCACGCAACATTGCATTGCGCGGAATATCTTTTGAAGAGGCGGTGAACTTTAACTTTTCAGATGCGTTAATTTGGGAGGATGATCGAGAGGATTATCAGGAAGCCCGCTTTTGCGCTCTGGGTAGTATTGGCAATAGGCTGCATGCCTTGGTGTTCACGTATCGCAACGAAACCATCCGAGTCATCAGCCTGCGCAAAGCGAATAAGAGAGAGGTGAAGCGTTATGAAAACAAAACCCGAATTGGTTGATCGCGATAACCCTGAATGGACAGAGCACATGATCTCCAGTGCTACAACGCTGCAAGCCTCAAGCTTGCCAGATTCATTCAAGCAGGCAGTGAAGCGTGGCCGCCCTGAATCTACGCATCCAAAAAAACCAATCAGCATAAGATTATCCCCGGAAGTCCTGACTTACTTTCGTGCCACAGGTCGAGGTTGGCAGACAAAAGTGGATGATATTCTTCGCCAATATGTTGAGAGGCATCAATAAATAAACGGCAGAGCCTATTTTGGACTATTGTCGCGATACTGTTTCGATTTCCTGTCGCCGCCCCTTGCTTTCGGTTGCACCTGCCTAGCGGTGATCGCCTCAATCCGTTCCTTGAATTTATCTGAACCTAGCACCCATGACTTATTGGTCGCATGTCTGATTTCATCCAGTTCACGGGTTTCTATCGGCATATCAAACAACGCCCGGTAGTTGGCTTGCCTGGCATTATCGTTATCACCCAGTTGTAAATATAAATCATGTGGTGAAATCATCGGAGCAGGTTTGCCGATAGCATTGCAGGCATAACTCGACCACGGATAATCAGACGGATGATCCACCATTCCGGCCCGCACCGGATTCATTTCGATATAGCACTGGCAGGTCAGCAAATATGTTTCGGAATCAAGCAGGGTGGATTTATACCGACCCTCCCACAATGTGCCGGTTCGTTTGTATTGGTAATTGAAATACTGGACATAATAACGCCCCAGCGACTGCATTACTTTGCTGAGGCTTTGCGTGGTCAATGGTGTCATCAACAAATGGACATGGTTGGTCATCAGCACATAGGCGTGCAGTTTGCACTCAAAGCGAAGGCATGCCGCCTCAAGCTTTTCCAGATAGAAACGGTAATCTTCATCGGTGACAAAAATAACATCACGGTTATTGCCGCGCTGGATTATATGTTGTGGCTGACCGGGTAAAACAAATCGGGGCTGACGACTCATAAAAAAACTCCCTCCCTGTTATGCTAGGGAAGGAGTTTATCATGGCTTTATGCTAAATCAATCGAGTCTGACCCGAATGGCACTTAGTTAAGCCCTTTCATTAGCAAAACTTTCATTTAAATAGCTCT
>CAYOTF010000156.1:0-5928 GCA_964406805.1 uncultured Zetaproteobacteria bacterium
TATTCAAAGCGCTCACGGTAACGGTGGCGGTGAAAATCATGTCGCTCTTTTTGGCTGAATTGACGGAGCGGTTGTTGCAGCAGCAGGTAGTGCTCGATATCACCGATGAAGCACTGCAATGGTTGGCGGAGCAAGCTTATGATCCGATGTTCGGAGGCCGTCCGTTGAAACGCTTTATTCAAGAGCAGCTGGAAACACCTGTGGCGCGATTATTGATTGCCGATCAAGCAGGCTCGCTTATTAAGGTGAGCATTGTTGGACATTGTTTGCGGGTGCAAGGAGCGCAGGAGGTGTAGGAGATCATTGGCCTTGTATGAATAATCTGGCTGAGGGGGATGGTTTCCCCATGCGGGGGATTTATTTCCACTGTGTTTCCAGAAATAGGCCTTTAGGCTTGACACTGTGAGCAGGCATGCGTAGCAAGTCATCTCCAAACATCGAGAGGAGGAAGTAAATGAAAAAATTATTATTAGTTGCTGCATCTGCAGCATTTGTTATGGGCACTATGTCCTTAGCTCCAATGTCAGCACAGGCTGCTGCATGGGGTAAGTGCAAGGCGTGTCATAACTTTACACATAAGAAAAAAGTTGGCCCTGGTTTGGCTGGTGTAATCGGCCGTGTTGCTGGTAAGGTTAAAGGCGTAAAATCCAAGTCATTGAAATCTGCTACATGGACGTGGGATGATGATAAACTGCGTTTGTGGATGTGCAACTCCAAGAAAGCAATCAAAACACTTACTGGTGATGACCATGCTAAAACCAAAATGCCACCACAGAAAATCTGTGATCCGGCTAAGCAGGATGAAGTTCTGGAAAAATTGCACTCAATCAGTTAAATCTTGAATGAGTCTATGAAAAAGGCGACCCATCGGGTCGCCTTTTTTTATGCCTGTGATTCTTTGTGAATGCGAATGCAGTTGCTTTCCATCCATGTTCAGGCTCTCAGTATTCAGTCGTACAAGCTGGAGATGGAGCGGGCATCATAAATGCGGGTGATCGCCTCACCCATTAGGCCAGCAATAGAAATCATGCGAACTTTGCCGGTTTTGCGTACCTCTTTGGGTTGCAGGATGCTGTCGGTAATGACCAGTTCATGCAGGTCGGACTCTTTAAGGCGCGAGACTGCAGGGCCTGAGAGCACACCGTGTGATGCGTAGGCGCTGACTTTGGTTGCTCCTTGTTCAAGCAGGGCTTCTGCTGCACTGCAGAGCGTGCCTGCGGTATCCACCATGTCATCAATTAGAATACAATGCTTGCCGCTCACATCACCGATAATGTTCATTACTTTGGCAACATTGGGGGCAGGCCGGCGTTTATCAACAATGGCCATGTCCACATGCAGCCGATTGGCTAGCGCACGGGCACGCACCACGCCGCCGACATCGGGTGATACAATCAAAATATCACCGAGTTCATTGCGTTCTTTAATATCTTTGCTGAACAATGGGATGGCAAAAATATTATCAACGGGGATATCAAAAAAGCCTTGAATCTGTGCGGCATGCAAATCCAGCGTAAGTACACGTGTTGCACCGGCTCGTGAAATAAGATCGGCAACCAGTTTGGCCGAAATTGGTGTGCGTCCGGCACTCTTGCGATCCTGACGGGCATAGCCGAAATAGGGGATGACGGCACAGATGTTGCGGGTTGAGGCGCGCTTGGCTGCATCAATGAAAATCAACAGCTCCATCAAATTGGCATTGGCAGGTCGGCTCGTGCTCTGCATGAAAAAAGCATCCTGACCACGAATGGTCTCTTGAATCTGAATGAAAATTTCACCATCGGAAAAACGCTGGAAGTAGAGATCGCCCAGTGGCTGGCCGATATGATTACAGATCGCTTTTGAAAGCGGTTTATTGGAGGTGCCTGAAAACAGTCGTAGTTTTTCGTGGAACATGTGCGCGCTCCTGCGGATAGCGATGTCGGATGATGGTGCATGCACCGTTCATCGGAATTGGCTGGGACGGCAGGATTCGAACCTGCGCATGACGAGATCAAAACCCGTTGCCTTACCGCTTGGCCACGTCCCAATTCTCTAATAGTTCAGCTTGTTACTGCGTTTGAACCATTCAATACTTTATATCGCTGGCTTGCAGCGGGTGAATATCACAGATATTGCCCACATGTGTCCAACTGGCCAGATGTTGCATTTGCAGTGTATCTGACACTCTGTTTGCTTGTTGATGATTGTCAAACAGGGCTACACAGGTAGAACCGCTGCCACTCATCCATGCCGTGTCCGTATGTTGGCGTAAAAAAACAAGCAATCGCGTCACATCAGGATTCAGCGTACAAGCACTAGCTTCGAGATCATTTTCTCCAATGCTAGGTGAATCGCGGCGCATAGTAGCCAGCCTGCCTGGGGTGGTCAACGTGCTATCAAAGTGACGAAAGACATCGGCTGTAGAGAGCCCGCTTTGAGGCCGAGCCAGCAATAGGGTTTGGGTGGGTAATGCATACGGATAATCCACCAGTGAAGCACCGATACCGCTGGCCAAACTCGCTTTGCCGTATAAAAAACAGGGGATATCCGCACCGAAGGGGGTGGCGAAATCAATTAATTCATCCGTGTCGGCATGGATATGCCAGAGTTTGTTGGCAGCCATGATGGCTGTCGCAGCATTTGAAGAGCCGCCGCCGAGGCCAGCTTGTTCCGGGATATGCTTTTCGATGTGGATGTGCAGGCCTGCGGTGATGCGGTGTTTTTTGCGCAATGCTTGCAAGACCTGGTGTACAAGATTCTGTTCACCACTCAAGTGCTGTTGTGAACAGCTTATTTGCAGTCGCTTGCTGGCTTCAATATGCAATTGGTCACAGGCTTCGGTATAGGCAAAAGCGGTATCGAGCTCATGCATGCCGTTGTTGCGAACGGCAGTGACATGCAGATAGACGTTTATTTTAGCGGGTGCTGGTAAGATCAGCATGACTTTTGATAATTAAGCGGGCAGTGCGATGATGTTGAACATCGTTAATGGTGAGCGTGTGTAGTTTTGCTTGCCAGCGCAATCGAATCGGACTGCCGGATTCCATACTTTCCCATGTATCATGTTTGATTTTATGAAAGTGAGATGGAGTTTGATTCAATAAAATACTGGCCAATTGCCTGGGTGGTAAGATGATGCCTTGTTTGTTCAGTTCCTGTTGTTGAATGGGTCGCCAAAAGGGAGCGTTGTTGTCTCGGACTTCCATGCTGTGATCCGTCCAACGGAAGTCCACGACCGTGCCACTGAGGGCATGGCTGAGCCGAAGCTTGCCTGTTTGCGGTTGTGCCGCTTGCCAGTCGATTGATGCTTGCCAGCGCCGTGTTGGGGAGAAGACAATCAGGCGACCGGACAAGCTGCTGTAGGGGCCGATTGATAATCGATCGGATGGTGCTGTTGCTGCAAGTTCGTTTATCGTGGGTGCTGTGTTCCATGCACAGGCATTAAGTAGCAGGAGTAAAAGCAAACATGCACTGCGCAGGCTGATGGTGTGTGATAAGATCATTGGGAGGCTGTAAGTCCGTTGTTGATTTTAGCTTTGATAGCTTGGATATGATCCGGTTTCAATTCAATGGCTTTTTGCCAGGCCTGACGAGCAGCTTGCTTGTTGCCAGCGCGCCATAACATATCACCGTAGTGTTCGTGCATAATGGCGTCGTCGGGTGTTATTTCGAGTGCTTTTTCCTGAGTGGTGATGGCTTTGGAGAAATCGCCGTTTTTGTAATAGACCCAGGCGAGAGAATCGAGGTAATAGCCATTGCCGGGCTTGAGGATCAGGGCGCGGTGGATCAGAGCCTCCGCCTTGCCCAGATTGATGCTCTGGATAGCGTAAGTGTAACCCAAAAAATTCATTGCTTCGGCATGGTCGGGCTCGATTTGCAATACACGATTGAGCATGATTTCTACTTGATCGTATTGTTTGAGGCTTTCAAAAGCGATAGCACGATTGAATAATAGCTGTGGTGGTGATTGAGGCAGGGCAAAAATGGCTTCAGTCTCATCCAGCAGCAATTGATATTTGTTTTGGTTCAGCCGAATGGTGGATAACATCAGCAGAGCATCCAAATGCATGGGCTCTTGTTGCAGAATGTTTTTCAAACGCTGCTCGGCTTGGTCGATATCGTTGTTGATGACATCAATCGAGGCCAGACGCAATTGTGCTTCGGTCGCCAACGATGATGACCCGAGTGTTTGATAGAGCTTGCGGGCTTCAGGCATACGATTGAGCGCTTCCAGACTGGCCGCGAGATAAAAGCGACTGCTGTCATCCGGTTTGATAGCCACCAGTTGCCGAAAAACTGCTTCCGCTTGGCCATAATCCTGATGGCGGAAGTAGAGCATGCCTAAAGCATGCAGAATCACCGGGTTGTTATTGGAGCGTTCTGCCGCATCACGATAGATTAGAATGGCTTCAACGAGGCGTTGATCTTTAACCAGCAATTGGCCAAGCGCATTGGCGATACGAAAGGCCTTCGGGTGTTTGTTAAGGAAGTCGCGCAATAGCGATTCTGCCTTGTCGTGTTTGTTTTCTCGTAAAGCTAGGGCACTGAGCATCAATATCGGCGTATCGTGATCGGGCAGCAGTTGTTGCATGCGCTTTAGAGCTATAGCCGCATTGATGAAATCACGCTTTTTTATCAATAGCTGGGCTTGTAGCAGGCGAAAGTCAGGCAAGTCCTTTTGCTTGATTCCCTTTTTTAGTGCTGCCAACGCATCATCGTAACGATTCATGTTGGCTAATAATTTAGCTTGCAAATTACGCGCTGCAAGATTGCTCGGATGCGTGTTCAAGAACAGTTTAATCCCGGCCAGTGCAGTGTCATTTTTGCCTTGGGCTGTGTACAGGCGCAGTAGAGCCAGTTGCAGATGTTCGCGTTGCTCTGGGGTTACGGCGTTGCCTTGCAACAGGCTGTTAATGTGTTGCTTGGCTTGATCGAATTGCCTGGCTAGAAGCAGTAGTTCGGTCAGTTGAAGGTGCGGCTTGAGTGCTTCCGGATCTTTTTTGATTAAGGCCGAGAGCAGTTCGATGGCCAATGCCGGTTGAGCATTCTCTAGCGCATCTTGAGCAGCGAGATAGAGAAATTGCGGTTGCATTTCGGCCAGGTTGAGGTGGTGCTTTTGCACGGTTTTTTCTGTTGTGCGGGCATTGGCTGCAGAAGATGTGACGGGTGGTTGATGAGCTGTACAGGCCGATATGGAAAAACTTAAAGCGAACAGGAGTGGCGCTATACGCATTGTGGTTGCTGTGTTCATGATGTCTTCTTGGCGATAGTAATAGTTTGGAAACGGCTTTCGGAACCGTTGATCGCCCAGCATTGCACATCAACAGCATGGCCATCACAGACGCTGATAATGGGATAGGCAAAGCCTTCCCATGCACTGCCGAGATCGGTGGGTGAGGGTTTGGCAGGGCAATCAGGATGCGAGTGATATACGCCAATGATTTCAATGCCTGTACCACGCAGTTCACGATCAATGGCCTGATAGCCGGCAGGGTCAAGTTGAAAACGATCTACAGCCCGATCTTCATTCAGATTGGCAACGGCTCGAGTATCGTGCACCTGCCAGCCGGAATCGGTGATTTTACCGATCAATAAACCGCATATTTCCAGTGGGTAGCCTGCTTCTGCTTCATTGCGCATTTTTTCAAGGCAGGGGCTGGAGATGTTGAAACTCAGGTTGCTTGGCTGTTCATCCAGTACTGCCAGATATGCAGCGCTGCGGAATCGTTCAGGTTCATGTTTTACTGTGCTCAAATGGAATCTCCGGTTGCGGTTGGGTTGCGATTGAGTTGCAATGGCAGTCGAGTGGCAAGCCTATCGCTTACGGGGCGCTTGCCAACCATTGTGCGTTTGTTAAGTCTTAGCTTATCAGGAGGATTGATATGAAATTGAAACGTAAATGGATTGCTGTGGCCGCTTTGGTTGCATTGCCGTTATTGCAAGCCT
>CAYOTF010000157.1:0-5889 GCA_964406805.1 uncultured Zetaproteobacteria bacterium
GGTTCCAAAACTCTATCATTGCTGTGCTCTTGTCTGATTATTCATGCTGCCAACTATGGGGGGAGTTCGTGTGTCGGCAAGCTTTGCCGGCATGGAAACTTTTTCCGAAAGGGCGGAAAACATTGCCTGAATAAAACGCAATAGTTCTTCTAAGGTGCTGTTATTGTTTGGTTTATGTAATGGCCTGATTCATGCTTCAGTTTGGCATGATTGAACAAATACAGGCAGCCGGCCAATCCGGCATGACGGGTAAATCCACGAAGCACGGCAAGAATAGCTTGTTTGCTAAATTGCTGGCCATGCTAGAGAAAAATGCAGAACTCTCGGGTAAGGGCAAAGGGCTTCAACTTAATGCGGGCAAATCAGGCAAAGCGAAAGGCCTGGCGGGCTTAACTGAAAAATCAGATCCTTTTACAGTGGCAAAGAGTAAACATTTGCTGGCTTTGGCTGCAAAAGGAAAAACAGAGGCTAAAGATAAAGCGGGTGATGACGCTGTGGCATCGTTGCTGGCGGCTCATGTGATAGTTGACCCGAAATCGTATGTGAAAGAATTGGACAAAGCCGGCAAGACTTCGGTGTTGATTGCCGGTCAGCTTGGTGAAAAAGCAGCAGATCCAAGTGGTGGTTTGCTTGGCAAAAATGCTGTTGAAAATGGGCTTATGGGCAAGGGTGATGTTTTAAGTCAGGGCGCGGATAAAACCGATGTTTTGCTGAACAAGATGGCACAGGCCGGCGCTGGAAAAGAAACAGATGCTCTGGCAGGGCAGCAGAAAGGGCAGATAGAGAAAGGGGCTCTAGCTCAACAACCAGCTCAACAAGGCATAGCGGCGGCATCGGCTAGCTCTGCTTCAATAGGTTCGACTTCGGCTCAGCTGGACGTGGACAATGTGCAAGCATCGTTGGCGACGGCATCAAAGAATGCCCTGGCATCCGAACAGGAAATTAAAGCAGTTCAGATGGCCAAAGCCGGTCAAGTTGATGCTGCGGCTGCAACTACACAGGCCAATAAAACGGAGCTGGATGTTGCTGCTCGTGCCGTTCTGGATGGCCAGAAAGCAGGCGCTGCGCTACAGGGTAAGCATAGCCTGGGTGAAAAGAAAATCGTAAAAACAGCACCTGAAAACATCAGCACAGCAGCAGTGGCTGCCGCACTGTTTCAGCAGGCCAAAGCAGCTCAGCCTCAGCAAATTCAGCAGCTTGCAAATGCGCCGGTGATGACAGCAGCACAGGGTACGGTTGTTGATACATCGTTGGCCGATTCAAGCTCACAGTTCTCTGATAATAAAGGCGGTCAGGATGCGCGTTCATTGAATGCTGCGATGCTTGATGTGAAATCAACCGCTTCGTCCGCATCGACAAGTTCAAACTTTCAGAACTATCTGAACAACAAGACTGCGCCTGTATTATCTCCCTTTGATAGCATGAATTATATCGCTCAGTCGGCAAAAAATGGTCAAACCCGACTCGAAATTCAGCTTGATCCAGCCAATCTCGGGAAAATACAGATTTCCTTGCAGTCGGATGCATCCAAACACTTGCAGGTGCATATAATTGTCGATCAAAGCATGACACGTGCAGCACTTGAGCAACAGCTACCACAGCTAAGAAATGCGCTGGCACAGCAGGGATTTGATCTGTCCGGCTTTTCAATGGATTCACAAGGCCAACAGGCCTCCACAGGTGGCGATACGGATGGCCATAAATCGCATCGCTTTAGCAATGATGCGGAAACGTTAACGGCGGATGCACCCATAGCGGCAGCGCAGCAACAGACGGCGACAGGCTCCGGCCTGAGTATCCGAGTTTAGGAGGGTAATATGTTAGCACCAACGATCGATACAGGTTCACAAGCCGCTGCCACAAGCCGTACGACGAATAAAGATCTCGGCCAGAAAGATATTTTTCTTAAACTGCTGGTGGCTCAAATGCAAAACCAAGATCCTTTAAAACCACAAGATGCGACACAAATGTCATCACAGCTGGCGCAGTTTAATATGGTGGAGCAGCAAACAACGAGTAATAAGTTGCTGGAGCAATTGGTTGCAGCTGGCGGCGGTTCTTCGAATGTGCAGCCTGGCAATGCTGCTTCTTATCTGGGGCGTTCGGTAACGGTCAATCAAGATCAAGTGAACTTTGATGGCAGTACTCAAAATTTCACTGCAGTGCTGGATGAACCTGCAACTGAGGCTTTGGTGTTTATTTTTGATGCGAGTGGAAATCCGGTTCGTAGCATGGCTTTGAGTAATCTCTCTGCTGGCAAGAATGCTCTGGCCTGGGATGGCTTGACCGATTCAGGTGCTACTGCGCCGCAGGGTAAATACACCATTCAGATCAGTGCAACCAATGTCAGCGGGGCTGAAGTGACTTATAAGATTCAACGTTCCGGAGTGGTGGATGCCGTTCGTTTTAATGCTTCCGGTACAG
The DNA here is from genome assembly GCA_964406805.1 of uncultured Zetaproteobacteria bacterium. Lineage (GTDB taxonomy): Bacteria > Pseudomonadota > Zetaproteobacteria > Mariprofundales > Mariprofundaceae > Mariprofundus. The sequence goes on from CAYOTF010000157.1 coordinate 2,425, forward strand.
AGTTAATGGTGGGCGGAATACCGGCAACCATTGCAGATGTTAAAGAAATCCGTTTGTAATCACCATTTAAAAATACGAATAAAAAGAAATAAGGAGTAAATCATGGGTATTTATAATGCACTCTATATCGGCGCTTCCGGCCTATCATCTTTCGGTGAAGCTGTGCGAGTGGTTGGTGATAATATCGCCAACGTCAACTCTCTGGGTTTTAAGAGCCAGAATGTAAATTTTTCAGATGTGTTATCACAAACGGTGGGTGTATCACGATCCAATATCGCCAATCAGGTAGGTAATGGTGTGCGTATCGGCTCCATTACCCGCGATCAGGCGCAGGGTTCCTTACAGAATACCACCAGTCCGACGGATATGGCGATTAACGGTAATGGTCTATTTGCTATGCGTGATCCGGCTACCGGCCAGTTATCCTACACCCGGGCAGGTGCATTTATTTTGGATAAGAGTTTCAATTTGATTGATGCCCAAGGTAACGTAGTTCAAGGCTTTCCTGTGGATCAGGTGAGTAATAAAGCCGCTGGTAATGTCGGGGATATCACTTTTGCCAATCTGGCAGCACAAGCCCAGGCTACGACGACGGTCACTCCAGCCGTTACACTCGATTCCAATGCCGTAGTATTGGCTGCCGGCACACAATTTAATGCGGCTGATCCATCGACCTACCACTATAAAACAGAAGTGAATTTGTTTGACTCTCTGGGTCAGAGTCATGCTACAAGCATGCAGTTCACTCAGGTGGGGAAAGACTCAGCAGGCAATATCGTTTGGGATTGGCACGCATCAGTTGATGGCGCTGATTTGACCGGTGGCACGGCTGGTGTTGCAACAGTAGTCGGCGGTGGTGCCGGTTCAGAATCAACTATCTCTGCTGCGGTTGCGCCTGTTGCAGATACCACTACCGGCGCATTCACGGCATCTGCTATAGGCGATGTTACAGCTGCGGCTACCACCAACTGGGTAGCCAGCGCTGTAGGGGCAACATACACAGTATCCACCAATACTGCAGGTGTTGTTACTGTAGCATCGAGTGTGGCCGGTGTGAGCGGTACTGGTACCTGGCTGGCAAATGGTAATGAAAACGTCACCTTATCAGATGGCACAATTGTTGCGCTCACCTATGGCGCCGCCAATGCTGGCGGTGTTCAAGGTACAATGGCGGCATCAACTGGTGGTACTGCTGCAATTGCACCTGTTGTCACGGCACTAGGATCACAGTCCCTTGTGTTTGGCCCTAAGGGTGAATTGATCAAGGAAAATTCACCAACGTTGACCTTCAACTGGAGTGGGGCGGCACCATCGAATGTGAACTTGGATTTCGGTAATGCAGCAGGTCAGGGGACTCTCTACCAGGTGTTGGCAGCAGATTCGCAGGGTATCACGGGTACGGGTCTTGAAGCCACCGTACAGGTGGCGGGTTCATTCGCCACACGTCAGATGACACGTGATGGTTTTGCATCAGGCTTTCTGGATAAATTGGAAACGGATTCTTCCGGTAAAATCTTTGGTGTATTTACCAATGGTCAGCGCCGCGCACTCTACCAAGTTGCCTTAGCCAACTTCCCCAATGATGCTGTGTTAAATCATGTCGGTAACAATTTACTACAAGAAAGTATCGCATCAGGTACACCTGTATTGGGGCTGCCGGGCGCAGGTGGTATGGGTACCATCTCACCATTTGCACTGGAGCAGTCCAATGTGGATCTGGCGGCTGAGTTTGTGAAACTGATCATTATTCAACGTGGTTATGAAGCCAACTCGAAAACCATTCTGACGACCGATCAGATGCTTTCATCCTTGATGCAGATTAAACGATAAGTTTAGTCGTTGGTATCATAAAGCAGGCAGAAGGTTTTCCTTCTGCCTGCTTTTTTGTGATGAATCAGTGGCTGATGATTTTTGCAGCTGTTTCAGCCAGATGCGCACCATAGCTGCGTGCAGCGACCAGTGCAGCATCGTCGATACCATCGGGCATGCCCGCATGATTGCTACTGCGGCCATACGGCCCCCATTGCAAACCGGCATCGGCATAACCGGGTAACGATTTGGGGAAGCCGATGACAATCATGCCATGTTCGAGAAAATTGGAATAAAGTGAGATCATGGTTTGTTCAACGCCGCCACCGGCACTGCCAAAACCGCCACCGGTGGCAAATACACCACCGATCTTTCCTTCCAGTGCATCTTCCATCCATAACTTGCCGGCTTGATCAATGAGTTTTTTTAATGGCCAGGCCATCGAACCCATGTGAACGGGGCTGCCGAAGATGATGACATCGGCAAGGCAAAGATCATCGAGCGCTGTATCGGTGGCACTTTTTAATGTGATATCGATATTAGCCTGACTAGCTTTCATGCCGGCAGCAATCGCTTCGGCCATTTTTTTTGTATTGCCATAATCGCTATGGTAGCTGATGAGAACATGCATGCTTGGGCTCCTTGTCGTGTTGAAACAGAGGTTAGGACTTTTTGAGCACTATAAACGCATGCATTCAGCTGTCTATCTGGAGACGACTTCTGAAGATGGCATGGTTAGTCTGCGCCGATGAATGATGAGATTGAATCGCGTTTAACCGAACTGGAAATGAAAATATCGTATCAGGATCATATTATTGGTGAACTCAATGATGTGGTGATCCGGCAACAGCAACAGATTGATTCGCTGGAAAAATCGTTCTTGCGTGTCAACGAGCATCTCAAACAAGCCGGTTCTTTCGACTTGGCTTCCGACTTGGCCAGAGCGGATGAAGAAACACCACCACCGCATTATTGAGCAGGGGCAGTACTGAACAGAGATGCTTTGTGATGGGGCTGGTGAAATCTAAACGGCGAAAGATAGAAGATGAAAGGGTGAGGCAATGGCAGTTAAACTATTCAAGTTGAGGCATGTGCCGGATGATGAGGCGGAAGATATTCGTCATCTGTTATTGGAGCATGAGATTGCATTTTATGAAACAAAAACAGGGGGATGGGGTATTTCCGTGCCGGCGATCTGGATTCATGATGCGAATCAATTGCAGCAGGCGCAGTTGTTGATTGCGACCTATCAGCAGGATCGGGCAAAGCGAGCCAAGGCTGAGCATAAGCAGGATAAAGAGGCTGGCCGGCAGCTGACTGTGCTGGATAAAATAAGTCAGAAACCGGCTCAGTTTGTAATGCTGTTGATGGCAACACTGTTTGTTTTGTATGTCAGTCTGGCTCCATTTATTTCATTCCTTGAATAGCTTCTGTTTTTACGGTATCGCTGCACAATATCTTTTCGTGCCATCTCCCTCGCGATCCCCCTTCACCTTTTTAAATACTTGTCCTACACTTGAGTCATGAAAATATTTAGTGTTGTCGGGATCGTGGTCTTGCTCGGGATGCCTGTTGTTGCAGGGGCGAATGAAGATCTTAGCGCCCGTGATTTGGTGCAGCAGGTGCAGGATCGATTGCGCTCTGATAGCAGTATCA
>CAYOTF010000158.1:0-5881 GCA_964406805.1 uncultured Zetaproteobacteria bacterium
GGAAAAGATCACCCCACGGCGCAAATAAAAACGCCACAACAACGGCTCTGGATGCTCCCAGCGCTCAGCCAGATCACCCTGCACATTAAAATGCTCATCGAGGCGGATCAAACCACGATGCAAAAAAGCCTGTACCCGCACAGAAGCTGCATCGGTCGCAAAACGCGGATCAACCGTGATCGGCATTTGCGCCATACCAACCCGCAAGACCCCTTTCTCTTGTTCGCCAGCCTGACATCCCAGCAACACCAGCAACACGCCGAGCACCGGCATCACCAACAAGCGTTGTAAACGCACTTCCCCGAGTCGTTTCATGCCCGCTGCCAACAACTCATTGCCTCAACATGTCCGGCATAGGGAAATAAATCGAGTCCACGCAACGCTCTAAGACGATAACCATGACTGCGCAGCAAGGCTCCATCACGCGCCCCCGCCGCCACATCACACGAGACCATAATAATCATCTTCGGCAACAAACGCCCAATCTGACTGCATACCCGCTTCGCCCCACGACGCGGCGGATCCAGCAGTAATACATCTGCACCGATAAATGGCTCCAGATCAAAGTTTTCAAACAAGTTCGCCACCACGAATTGTGCCGACATAGATTGTGCCGATACACCCAACAGCTTGGCATTGGCAGATGCCGCCCTCACGCTGGCAGGATTTAATTCTGCACCCACAAGCTGCGCTCCAGTAGCCGCTGCCAGTGGTAAGGACAAATTACCAATACCACAGAATAAATCAGCGATTCTATTCACCGAGCCTGCCCACGTCTGAATCTGGCGAATCAACTCCCGATTACCCTGCTCCTGCCCCTGTACAAAATCATCCGGCCCCACACGCAAACAAATATCCTGTTTACCAGCGGGCAATAGGTCATGAAACACCTGCATCGGTTTTTTCAATGGTCGGATAATATGATCGGCATCACGCCACCACCATTGCAGCGGCACAGCATCGATAGCATTGATTTTCCCAACGGCAACCGTATCAGGCATTGCTGCACTCGCCTCCAATTCCAACACAACATGAATCCCGTCATACAACTGCACAGCCTGTACGCTGCTGATGCCATCCAAGTCCAGATCCTGCTCAAGCCGCTGGCGCAATGCATTCAATGCCGGTGTAAGCACCATGCACCGGCTATGACGTACTGCCCGATGACTGGCCGGTGCATAAAAACCCAAAAATTCACCCTGAGCATCACACCCCACAAACCAGCGCACCCGCCGACGTTGCGCCGAACTAGCGTGCAAGGGGCTCTCATGCACTGCTATAATTTCCGTTTCCGCATCAATCAACGGTTTAAATGCAGCTACAACCCAATCCGACTTTAGAGCGGCCTGATCCGCAACTGAAATATATTGCAACGCACAACCGCCACACCATGCAGCCACAGGACATGGTGCAGCAACACGCTGATCCGACGGCTCAAGCACAGACTTAATATCTGCCCGCAACACACCACGGCGTTTGGCCTGCATCTCCAGTTCAAGCACGTCACTCGGCACAGCATTGCTCACCAAAACCGCTGCCCCATCCACCCGAACCAGTGTTTCGCCACCGGGTAAAATCTGTTCAGCTACACCTGTTATCATTGCCTTAAATTCCTCTTGTATTGCGATTCATTCTGCTCGCCAATTCGGCCAATGTATGCTGGCCGGACTCAATTAACAACCTGACCACCCAACTCCCCCCCCTCTGTGTTCAGCCATGGGATAATCTCTCTATCCAACCCATACAGTATTAAACTGTGTATATTCATTTGTAACGAATTATTTTCCCCTCCGACTGAGTTGCAATACTCAAGGCTGGATGACCAGTCATGATATTCCATGCATACAAGGAAGAGCATTATGAACTATCTTATTCAAAGCAATGCATCACGAGCGTTCTTGGGGCTGGCTCCGGCCATGTTGCTGACGCTTGGCGCATGCAGTATGTCGATGTCTGACTATACTGCCGGCGATAGCACCACCAAGCCGGCCACCATCACGAAAGCATCAACACCGTTGCCACATGTCGGTTTGTTCGCTTATACCAAAGCCCATGCCATGAATCCCAATCCGCCGGATCGCTGGGGCGGATCGGTTACCGTTACAGCCAATCAGACCAGGGGCGCAACACAGTGGGTTTTACCCGGCCCACGTGAGCTGGATCCAGCTGTGTTCGGCACACCAGATCACCCTGCCATGTGGAATCAGGCACCATTTCCGCTGATTGGTATTGCGCCCAACATGCGTCAGTCCGCCGGCGGTAAATATACCATTGTCGATCATGCCACGCCGTTCTCCGACTGGCGGGCGATTGGTGTTGGCGATTTACACATGAGCATTACCGATCTCACCGCCATTGACGGCGCGACCACCAAAGACAAGATCAATTTTACGGCCACATTCGATTCGCCGGACAAGATGCACAGCTATAAAGTGGTGGTGAAGAAGCCCATGCCGCACGGATTCGGTTATCCGTCATTCGGTGGCGTGGTGACTGATCACATGATGCATGGCGGTACCGGCATCGGTACATCGCTGATGCCGACGATGTATACCTATGCGACGTTCTGGGGAATTGGTGATATCTATGTCGATGGACGTTTGACCAATCCGAATCAAATCGTACACATGATGGTCACCGAAGGCGTACGTGGAAAAGGCTGGAAACTCGGCAAGGATGGCGACATCCGGGGCGAAGGCGTGGTATTGCACCTGATGGTGGCGCCGTACAAGGCCAGCCCCAAAGGACCGGTGATGGCACCGCTACGCTCCGGTTATATTCCGTTTCCTGCAATCAAAAAACGCATGATGAAGATCAAAGCCAAGATCGAGAAAATGCCTCCAGAGAAGCAGAAGGTGATGATGCCCAAACTGATGGCTGCCAAAGCGCTGATGATGAAGACGAAAAAACATGTGCAGGAGCAAATGGCCGAAGGCAAGATGTTTGGTCAGCCGTTCTTCCATGTCATGTTCGGTAACGTTAAATACCGGGTAGGTCACCGCTAAGACTTATCCATCAAGCGAAGCGGCCGCTGGAGTTCCCTTCTCCCCACTCCCTCCAGTGGCCGGCTCAATGTAAAACTGTAACAATGATAATCATATAAAAACACAGGAGGCTGCAATGAATGTTCGCGCCACGAGTACAGCTCTGATTATAATATGCGCATTGTTTGCAGCTATCCCTGCGGCATCGGCGCGTAATGATACCGCAACAATCACCGAAGAAGATATTGAATACAGTCCGGAAGAACAGGTCGTGCATGTCGGCCAGATGATTCGACTGATCAACAACGATCCGTTTGAGCACAAATCACGTGTCACAGAACAGCTTGCCGGTGGCGGATTGGGACATATCGCGCTCAAGGATCATCTCGACAAACCAAACACATCCTACACGTTCAAACTGGATAAACCCGGTACCTATGAAATTCGTTGTTTGCTGCATGATGGTATGACGGCATCGATCAAAGCAGTTGAATAGGATTAGCATCATATTCGGGTTGGGACGTCGGCATCTCTATTCGACAAACGAGGGCGTGAGTATGGTGCTACGGACGATATTGATTTCGGGCATGATGTCATTTTTGTGGGGAATGCCATCCATATCGCAAGCTGCTGGACAAACGGATGAGCAAACGAATCGACAAACGAAAGGGCAAGCAGATGAGTCGATAGACTCAACCTTGAGTCAGACAGATCTTCAGAGCTTGAAACGTCAGCTGTTTGGCGGACTGGACATCTCTTTTTCCGGCTTTGCACGCATCGAAGGCACAGCAGAGCAACATTTTGATTTGGGCTCGCCATTGCTTGGAGCCGGTGGAGCCGGCAATTCCTTCTATGATTTTCGTGGCTGGCTAGGCAGTCGCATTGCCAAAGGGCCTGCCGCGCTGCATATCGCGGTAGATTATGCCGGTAATGATTTTTCCAACCCGGAAGGAGGTGTTTTCGGCAATGCCTTCGATGCAACGGCAACACCCGGCGGCCCATCCGTAGTACGCCAAAATGGGTTCGATCTGCGTATCCGCCATCTCTATCTATCCTACGATGGTTTCGTGAAGGCCAGCGCTGGACGCATGGCCTCGCGTATTGGTCATGGAATTTCCGTTCAGACCATTCGTGATTCAGCCAAACTCAGCAAGCGATTCGGAGCAATCAGTGTCATCGGCGTACTGGTGAAAGGTGGCGAAACTCAGCCAAACAGCGCCACCCCCGGTGTGTTGGCGGCAACATCCGATAACGACCTCGATGCCTATGGTCTGGTACTCAACTATCACCTGCCATCAAAACAACACATCATCGTCAGGCAGGCGGACAGTGCGAGCGGCTTGATTGTTGAAGACAGAAACATGTTGCAGCTGGCCGTCGTCAAGCAGGTGGATACAACCTTTAATGAGCGTTTGCCAGAGAAATTATTATTTAACATCAACGGTGATTTTAGCCTCGGCTCATGGTCGTATGCCTTTGAAGCAGCCTATCTTGCTGGACGTACAGCGCGAGCAACAGCACTTGGCCTTGGCCGACGCCAGAACCGCGCCTGGATGGGTTATGTGAAAGGCCAATATCATTTCAATTTCCGGCAAGCCAGACTCGCTCTGGCTCTGGGGGCAGGTTCAGGCGATAATCAAGGTGGAGAAAAACAGCGTGATTTCCAGAGTTTTTTTATGAATGCAATCGGATTTCATCTGGCCAATATCTATGGCAATGACATTTATGGTTACGATGCTTTTCTACCAGGAAGCCGTGCAGGTGCTGATGGCAACAATGCCGGCGGTGGATTTGCAAACACCGGCTTTGTTCAAGTATCCGGGAGAATTGCACCGTTTTCCGCTCTCCCTAAGAGCACCATCGAAGCTGTATTTACCTATCTGCGTGCCACACGCAGTCAGCGTATTGGCGACGGCGTACTGTTTGGCAGTCTGGACGGTTTTATAGCTCCGGCAGGTGTAACAGCCACGAGCCGAGATATTGGCTGGGAAGCAGATATCAATATCATTCATCCGTTAACACATGATATGCACACTTACCTGCGTTCCGGCTGGTTCGCCCCCGGCGCTATCTTTGGTTCAGGGCGGAGAAATGCATTCAAATTGCAAGGCGGCATTGATTTTTCTTTTTAATCTCCAGCAGAGTGTCGGACTAATAATGTTTCAAGATGATCGAATTGATCAAGATAAACCGGTTTTTTTGCATCCAAGCCTTTTGATTGAATCAACAGTTTAAACACTTCACCCATGCCGAATGGCATCAGCATACGCTTGGCATGCGCCAGCAGATGCATACTGGTGGCATCATTTTGTGCCGCCAACGACTCGATCAATGCTTGCACCGAGGGTGATTGCGCCAGCCAGCCGCCTTGCGACATCCACAGCAATGGTTTCAATCCACAATCGCGGCCGGCTTGAACTAGGGCAGTAAAATCAACATGAGCGGTAATGTCACGACTACCCGGTTGCTCTAATACCACTTCTGTCGCAGTCTGATCAAGATGCGCAAGCAGTGTGCCTTCAATGCGTGCCTGACGATAATATTCCTGCTGCGAATAGCCATAATCGACGGTAAATACAAAGCCACTTGTAATGATGCGTGATAATTGTTGTTGCCACGCCAGTAAACCAGGATTCCATTCACTGATATAACTATCCGGCCATTGTGCAATCAAATCATCTGAAATTTCAGGGGATTGAAGCATCGGGGATTGAGCATCGTGCCAGCAGAAAACATCACCATCCATCGCCACACGACGCTCATAAAAAGCTCCGTCTTTGCGATGAAAACATGATACCGGAAACGCATCCGGCAACTCATTGCTATAATAAATCACCTGCTCAACCGGCTCGATTTCATCCAGCCCACTGCACTGACGCACATCCAGACTGCGTTCT
>CAYOTF010000159.1:0-5807 GCA_964406805.1 uncultured Zetaproteobacteria bacterium
TCCGCCGGTTGTGGTGGTGATGGGGCATGTCGATCACGGTAAAACATCGATCCTTGATGCCTTGCGCAAAGCCAATGTGGCCGAGGGTGAAGCCGGTGGCATTACTCAGCATATCGGTGCGTATATGGTTAAGTTGGACAGTGGTGAGCGGGTTGTATTTGTCGATACACCGGGTCATGAAGCCTTTACCAGTCTGCGAGCGCGTGGCGCGAGCATGACTGATGTGGCGGTACTGGTGGTTGCAGCTGATGATGGTGTAATGCCACAGACGGTGGAAGCCTTGAATCATGCCCGCTCTGCTGGTGTGCCGATGATTGTGGCAGTCAACAAGATGGATAAAGAAGGCGCAGATCCGGAAATGGTTAAACGTCAGCTAGCTGAACATGAAGTGGTGCCTGAAGATTGGGGTGGTGATACGATCTTTGTTGAAGTCTCTGCCCATACCGGCCAAGGCTTGGATGATCTGCTGGAGATGTTGGCGCTACAGACTGAAATTCTGGAACTCAAAGCCAACCCAACCCGTCGTGGTAAAGGTATTGTGGTTGAATCACGTTTGGATAAAGGCCGTGGGCCTGTAGCTACTGTACTGGTTCAGAATGGTACATTTAAACAGGGTGATACTGTGGTGGTGGGCTCTGCAACAGGGCGCTTGCGTGCGATTATCGATGAAAATGCTGTGCAACATCGTACGGCTGGTCCTTCGATTCCGTTTGAATTGCTGGGCTTGGATTCTGTGCCGGAAGCAGGGCAAGAGATTTATTCGGTTGAGAATGAGAAACAGGCACGCGATATTGTGCGCTACCGTAAAGATCGTGAACGTGAACTGGGCGCTGAAGCCAAGAAACGTGCCAGCCTCGATGAGTTATTTGCTCACATGAAGAGTGGCATCAAAGAAGTGCCGGTATTGATCAAGGGTGATGTGACCGGTTCGGTTGAAGCGATGGCTGAATCATTGATTAAAGCCGGTACCGATGACGTGAAAGTGAAGATTGTGCACAGGGCAATTGGTGGCATTACCGAATCCGATGTGATGCTGGCCTCAGCTGCTAATGCAATCATTATCGGCTTTAATGTGCGGCCTGAAAACAAGGCCAAGAAAGTGGCTGAAGCTGAAGGCGTGGATATTCGTTTCTATAAAGTCATCTACGATGCTATCGATGAAGTCAAAGCGGCCATGGCCGGTGTCTTGTCGCCGGATAAAGTCGAGAAAGTCACTGGTACTGCTGATGTGCGCGAAGTATTCCAGGCTCCGAAGGTGGGCGCGGTCGCCGGTTGTTACATGACCGATGGTTATGTGCTGCGTGCTTCGCATGTGCGTGTATTGCGTGAGTCGGTACTGGTTTATGATGGTGTGCTGGCCTCCTTGCGCCGCTTTAAAGATGATGTGAAAGAAGTGAAGTCCGGTTATGAATTTGGTATGAGTGTTGAGAAATTCAATGATGTGAAAGAAGGCGATACCTTCGAGTTTTATATCATTGAAGAAGTAGCTGCGACTCTTTAAAACATGGCGAAGCATAGTACTCCGGCTCAGCAGCGCTTTCTAACCGATATTCAGCGCCTGCTCTCCACCTTATTGCTGCGTGATGTGGCTGATCCACGTTTTAATGGAGTCAGTATCACGCGGGTGCAAGCTTGCGGCAGAGATCATCTGAATATTTGGGTGTATCACAATGCTGAAACGGATGTGGCTCTATGTATGCAGGCTTTAACACGCATGGCTCCCCATTTTGAACACCAGTTGCGCCGTGCTCTCAGTAAGCGCCGCTTGCCGAAGATTCATTTCAAGTGGGATGAAAATTTCGAGAAGTCGGGTGATGTGTTGCAGATGTTGAGAAATCTAGAGGCTCCATGATCCTGAAACCATTGTTTGAGGATGTGGATTGGCAGCCGGTTCTGGCGGCTATCGCATCAGCCGATAAAATTTTATTGACCACGCATTGCAATCCGGATGGTGATGGCATTGGTTCTCAGCAAGCCTTGTATGATGCCTTGATTGGCATGGGTAAAGATGTGGTGATGCATAACAAGGATGGTGTGCCGCGCATTTATGAATTTCTTACTTATGCAGATCGGGTGCAAAAAGGTGTCTGGAAAGAAGCAGCGCAGGATGCTGATCTGATTATTGCGCTTGATTGTGGAGCCAAAGGTCGATTGGGCATGGCCGATACCTTTTATGCCGGCGCATGCCTGCTCAATATTGATCATCATGTTAGCAATAAACACTTTGGCGATATTAATGTGGTTGATGCACGTTATTGCGCCACCGGCGCGATGATGTTTGATTTATTGATCGCCATGGACAGGCCACTTAGCAAGATTAGTGCGAGTGCTATTTATGCTGCTGTGCTGACCGATACGGCCAGTTTCAGATTACCCAACGCGGATGCTGCAGTTTATCGTATGGCAGCAGATTTGATTGATGCAGGTGCGGAACCATGGCCTATTTGCGTGAATATTTATGAAAGTCATCCCTTGGGCGGTTTGAAATTACTTACCGCCTGTCTGGATACATTGACAATGCGCGATGAAAAACGTTCGGCCTGGGTACATGTCACGCATGCCATGTATGAATCTACGGGAGCGGACGTGGAAGACAGTGAAGGCCTGATTGATTATGCGCGCAGTATTGATGGTGTGGAAGTGGCCGTGCTGATTCGTTGTGATGAAAATAGCGATAAAAACAGTGATGATGGCTGGAAAGTCAGCTTTCGTGGTAAAACCACAGCCGATGTTGGTGCTGTGGCGGCATCATTGGGTGGCGGTGGCCATCGCCATGCTGCGGGTTGCTTGATGCGCGGTAGTTTTGATGATGTGCTTTCCAGAGTAGAGCAGGCGGTTAGCCGCATTCTTGTTTGACGCATGCCTGATGCCGTTGCAACAGAGGATGCCTGTGGCATTGTATTTCTCGATAAACCCTTGGGTTGGACTTCGCGCCGAGCAGTGAATGAAGTGTCCCGCTTATTTACGCAGGCTGGAAAAAAGCGTATCAAAGCAGGCCATGCCGGCACACTCGATCCGCTGGCGACAGGCATGTTGCCGATACTGCTCGGTGATGCGACACGTTTTGCTGAAATGGGCTTGCTGGCTGAAAAATCTTACCGGGTGAGCTTTGATCTCTCCTATCAAACCGACAGTCTGGATTGTGAGGGTGAAATCAGCGCCAAGTTTGATGCGCAGATAAGCCTTGAGCAATTGCAACAGGTTCTGCCTGCGTTTCGGGGCGCGATAGAGCAAGTGCCGCCGATTTATTCGGCCATTCGTATTAATGGCAGACGAGCCCATGATCTGGCACGTAAAGGGCAAGCGGTGGAGATGCAAGCAAGGCCTGTGACGATTATATCGCTTGAGCTGGAAGCGTTTGAATTCCCCATTGTGAGTCTGTCTGTCAGTTGTTCCAAGGGTACGTATATTCGTTCGTTGGCGCGTGATATTGGTGAGGCATTGGCTATGGGCGGGTGTGTGACAGCGTTGAAACGTGTATCGACAGGTGGCTGGCCGGAAGCGATGATGGTGGACATGGATGATTTATGCCAACGCAAGAGCGAGTGCCTGGTGTCATTGGGTCACTGGTTGCGTGATTTTGAACGGCTGGATTTGGTCGATGATCAGGTCAAACGCTTTTTGCACGGCCAACGCATTCAGTTGAAATCGACAGGGCTGGTGGCTGATTCAGAAAAAACTGTGGCCGTGTTTGCGCACGATACGGTGATCGGTACCGGTGATGTTAAGCCCGGTTTACAGCACATGGTATTGCATCCGGCGCGTATTTTACCGACAGCACAAAAAAGGTATTTATGACGGACGAACGTGAAGCAATAAAATTGAAAAAACTAAAAAAAAGAAATTATATAATGATGGCATTTGCAGCCGCTGCCATACTGTTTGCCAGTCAATTTAATGACAATCAAAATTCAGTAACAAAGGAGCATAACGTGGGTCTATTTACAACAGCGCCTCAAGCGGGCGACAAAGATATTCCAGAGGGAAATCATATCAAGATCGAAACCGAACACGGTGATATTTTGATTGAATTGTATCCCGATAGCGCACCAAATACGGTGGCTAATTTCAAAGCATTGGCTGGCAAGGGTTATTATGATGGTTTGATTTTTCATCGTGTGATTCCCGGTTTTATGGCGCAGGGCGGTGATCCCGATGGGCGCGGCACAGGTGGTCCCGGTTATAAAGTGAAAGCTGAATTTAATGATCGCAAACATGTGCGTGGTACGCTGGCCATGGCGCGCTCCTCCGATCCCGATTCAGCCGGCAGCCAGTTTTATATTTGTTATGGCGATACACCACATTTGGATGGTCAATACACCATCTTCGGTCAAGTGGTCGAAGGCATGGATGCGGTTGATGCCATCAAGCAGGGTGATGCCATGAGCAAGGTGAGTGTGCTGCCGTAAGCATTGCCGCAAACGTAGAGCTTTATTGAGGAGGGTTGGTGATTCACTGATATCATTGATGAGCCAAGTGATCCGATCACTGCCGAGTCATATGTTATTTGACGCGTTACCGGTGATGACAGCTCATCGAAAGTATCATTTGAAGTTCATGAGAACTTAAATATGGCCTTATCGGCGATATCATGAATGCACTCATGGCCAAAGATAAGTTCTCAAAACAGATTGCCCATTTCATGGGTGAATATAAGACGCATGTGGAATCACAGAGCTAAAGCACAGACATCAGCCATACGTACTATGCGTGTGGCTGATTTTTTTAATCAAATGATCAGTGTGGTTGTTTTCATTTTCAAAGGCTTTTTATCCATTGGTGCAATTTCTGAATTTCAGTTTCAAACAGCGTTTCATCTTGATAGGCGGCTGAAAACACGCAAATGCCCTGGGCACGCATGAGAAGATCCATAGCCATGCTATCGGCATCTTTTTGTGAGGACTTGGTAATGTCCTGGAACTGCTGACCTAGCCAAACACGCATTTCCTCAAAAATTGATCTGTTAAACTCACTGGGAAAATCTTTATTTTTACTTAACTCACTGGCAAGTGTGCCATTGGGGCATCCATAGCGGGACAATTCAGTTTTGCCGCCTAACAAGTTTGTAATAAACTTATCTAACCGCTCTTTTCCAGAAGAAAAATCGTTATCCAAAGCAGCAAGCGTATGCTGAGTTTTTTGCAGCCGACTCTTAATGACGGCATGTAAAATATCATCTTTGCTTTTGAAATGGTACGTGATGTTTCCCTTGCTGAGGCCTGTGGATTTAACAATGTCGCTAAAAGATGTATGCGTATAGCCGCGTTGATAAAACAGTGTGTTCGCTGCCTTGATAATTCGTTCCTTTGTGGGTTCAGCTTGTTTCATCATACGTTAAACCTTCCTTTCTTCAATTCACAACATACTGCAAAAGCGTTGTCTTATCACGTTAATGTGTCAATCCCTGATATTAAATAGGACACTCGTCCTAATTTTCTTGACACCATTAGGACGACCGTACTATGATTCGGCATGCGAGTCAATATCGCAATAAAAAAACCGGAGAAAACACCATGCAATTGAAAAATATTATGATATTAGCAGGAGCCATGCTGGCGACAATGTTTGCATCACATGCAGCAATAAGTTCGGAGGAGCACCCTTGTTCCTTTTCAGCAATGGATACTGAGGTAAGTCAAACCATTCACTTTTCTGAAGGTAAACTGATTGAAGTAGCTTTCTTAAGCGTGAAAAAAGGAAAACAGAAACAGCTCAACGAGCAGTATTTTAAACAAGTCATGCCGATTGCTGGCGAATACGGCATGAAACATCTGGTAAATTTAATGGTTACCGATATTCCATCAGGC
>CAYOTF010000160.1:0-5788 GCA_964406805.1 uncultured Zetaproteobacteria bacterium
TAAATTGTCCTGATCATACTCCAATACAGTCTTTGCCTTCACAAATGAACTGCTCTTGACCACTTCGGGAATGGTCGATATTTCTATAAAGTCTTTTATGATCGCACCTGCAGCATCAACATATTGAATGCGCCAGACACCGGCAAAAACAGACTCCTGGATATCTGTTCGCACTCCACCCTGATAAACCACACTAACTTCACCATGACCGAGCATTTGATCAACCCACGTTCGGTTTTGATCATTGAGATCTGTAATATCAATCATAGTAAGTTCATCATCGATATTATATTTCAGCAAAGCATTGCGAACCAAACGAAGCGCATTCATGCCGTCCACCAGATTGGCCACATCCTCAGGCTCGGGCAGATTCGATAATTCAAACAGGTTCATCTCCGTCGGCATGGGAATAAATTCAAGTGTAGCGCCATCTTCATCGATTGGCTGTGAACCTACGCCAATCGATGCGATAGGAATGTTAATTTCTTTCATCCGTTACTCCTTAATATCACTTATGCTTGAACAGGGGCTGAGCCCGGGCATACTTTATTCAGATCAAAAGCGGGTGGTGCAGTTGGTTCAGCTGCTAATATGGTATCAAACTCATCAAGGTATTCTTTCCAATCACGCACTTTTGAAATACTACCCAAGTATTCCCCATGCCTTAAAAAAACCAATGCAGGATAGCTCTTGAAGCGATAGCGACGCTGCAATGGGCGTTCACTTTCACGATCAACCACAGCCGCCTCCAACCGTCCTTTATATGATTTCATCAGCTCAGGCAGAATGACAGCAACATCATTGGTTTCGGGGTAATTGTTGCCATTCTCAGTAAAGAATAATACCACATCTTTATTATTTTCTTGAAAATCATTAAGGCTTTCTTCTGTCACTACAGGGTAGCTATATTTTTCGATCATCTCATCAATTAATGGCGTATACATTCGTTACTCCTTATTCATTTCAGCTTGCAAATGGGCAGGCAACTGTGGCCCGCGTTCAATAATATCGGCAAACAAACGTTCGATTTCTGATTTATTATCATTCATCACCAACTCAACAGCCTGTAGCGCATGAGTGATTTTCAATGCCTGGTCATCGTCAACCACTTCACGGGCAGCATCAAGAAAGGTTACCACCCACGCGCCAACCTGTTGTTCACCCACCAAACTCATATCAATGTTTTTTTGCAAACCCATACCCTGACATAGCGCTGTATGCTCACTTAACACTGCCACCACCTGCATGGGGATCCCAAGACACATTAGCGGTATTTCTCCAGATGATGATCCACATCCACTTGCACAGGATTATCACCAAGCTGGATTGCTACAGGTTCAGCAACCACAAAATCATCCGATGCCAGTACCCGGTCATCACCCTGACGACAGGCTTCCGCCTCCGAAGGTCGACCAGCCTCATAATTATCCATTTTTAATATTGATGCTTCACATAAATCGTTGAAGCTGATTGGCTCATTGCGCTTGCTCGCGCGGATTCCCAGACGCTCCAAATAGGACAACGCCTGCTCAATCGCCGGTTGTATTTGTGCTTTAACCACAGGACGCAAACTACCACCGAAATCCTCAATATATTCCGGTTGCACGCCAATCAACAAAATCTGATCCGGGTAATCACCCATCATCTCAGCCAGAGCCAGCACCTCCTGAAACCCTGTTTGATGCAGGCTTACTTTTTTGGCACCCATAAATTTCGGCACAGCTTCATTCTCAATGATTTTCATCGCCCCTGGCTTTAAGCCGTAATCGATGGCATCAAACACAATCAAAATATCCGCTTCTCGCACATCTTGAACGAGATACACGCCCTGTGTCCCACCATCCAGATAACGCACATGATCAGGCAGTTCATACCACCGCGCCATCTCTTCCAGCGCACGAACACCAAACCCCTCATCCGCCCAAAGGATGTTACCAATACCAAGAATCAATACCCTTTTCTCAGTTTCCATAGCCCCCTCCAGATCACTTGCGCACATGTCTACTCAGAGCAACAGGAACGCCAAACCAAAGAAAGTATCTATCTGCTTGAAATACAAGTGTTTTTATGAAAAACTACGTCAAATCACCCGGATCAAGTGAAAACTAAATTTAACAAAATAATAAAAAATGGATACTTTCTATTCAGGAGGGAAAATGTAGGCGTTGCATCATAGCTCACATACAGAATTACTGAGCAAAAAGCGTAAACAAACTTTTCAGAAGCATTTATCTTGATGAGCCCTTTGCTACGAGTGCGGCAATCCATAACCAAGTGAAAAGCTGCGGATAAAGCGCTCATAATCATCAACGATTTCCCCTCGGAACTGAAATACGTCCACGCACCTTCCCTCGAGCCAGATCAAAGCATAATGTTTTTTGCCATCGGCCAGCTTGCTAAGCCAGATTATTCATAAATACTGCTGCGCCCTCGCTTGTTCCTTTGCTCGGCGCGATCATCACAGCGATTCATGAAAAATCTGGGCTAAGCGCCACCGAGGGTTCGCATCCCAGTCCAAAGCAGCGGATATACCTGTGCAGCAATGTTGAAATCCGGCATATGCGATCATGGCCGCATTATCAGTGCAATGCCTCGGATGTGGCAAAAACACATCGACCCCATGTTTGCGGGACAAGGTGGCGAGCAATGCTCGCAGGCTTTTATTCGCGGCCACGCCTCCTGCAATCACCAAACGCGGTGCATCCATCTGCACACAGGCGCGCATGGATTTTTTCACCAACACATCACACACCGCAGCCTCCAAACACGCCGCCATATCGTGCCGATCCGTTGCACTCATCTTGTCTGCGCCCCCCAATCCTTTGACGGCATACATCACAGCTGTTTTCAGGCCGGAAAAACTAAAATTCAAATTATCACGATTGAGCATCGGACGCGGCAATTTGAAGCGTTTGTCATCACCCGCTTCAGCCAGTTGTGCGATTTCTGGTCCACCCGGATAAGGCAAACCCAGCAAACGCGCCGACTTATCAAAACACTCCCCAGCCGCATCATCGAGTGTTTGGCCAATCACATCATATTGGCCGATCGCTTTGACATGCACCAACAGCGTATGGCCGCCGGAGACCAGCAGCGTGATGAATGGAAAAGCGGGTAACTCCCCTTCCAGACCGGGGGCCAGCAAATGCCCTTCCATGTGATGAATCGGCAGCACCGGCACATTGTTCACCATGCCTGCCGCACGCGCATACGATGTACCCACCAATAAAGCCCCCATCAAACCCGGGCCTGCGGTCACCGCGATATGATCAATATCCGACCAGGCCAATGATGTTTCATCCAACAAAGCATCCACCATCGGCGGCAATGCCAGCAGATGTTCACGCGAAGCCACTTCCGGCACCACCCCACCAAACTTGGCATGGGTTTCAATTTGCGAAGCAATCTGCTCGGCAATAATCGAGCCCTTACCACTAACCGGATCACCATCAAAGATGGCCACAGCCGTTTCATCACACGATGTCTCAATACCTAAAAAAATCATTATCCACCATCAACTTTAATCATCATTTCACTGAACAACCAAAACCACCACCACCGGGTGTTTCAATACGAATAATATCGCCTTCTTTGAGTTGCCATGAGCCTTTGGCTGGCAAGTCTTGCCATTCACCCTTTCGACACAAGCGATTGCGTCCCTTGCTACCTGCTGCCCCACCCTGCAATCCGTAGGGCGCTGTCTGTCGCCGTTCGGTCAGTAACGATAAATGACAATCACGTCGGATCAGCCATTCCCGAATGATGCCATCACCGCCCTGATACTGGCCATCACCACCGGAGCCACGGCGCACGGCATATTCGCGCACCTGCAACGGGTAATGCATTTCCAACACTTCAATGGATGAGTTTTTGGTATTGGTCATGTGACATTGTACGGCAGAAAGACCATCACCAGCAGCATGCGCGCCCATTCCTCCAGCCAGCGTTTCATAATACAGCCAGACATCATTATTTGCGCCATGACCCGCATCAACGCCTTCACCACCAAAGATCACATTGTTCATCGTGCCCTGCGCGGCTGCGGGAATACGATCCGGCATCGCCTTGGCCAAGGCTCCCAACACCACATCCACAATGCGCTGACTGGTTTCCACATTGCCCGCCGCCACCGGCGCACCAGGCACGGCATGCAGCAAACTACCCTCCGGCACGATAATGTTAATCGCCTTAAATATCGCCGCAGTCTGCGGTGTATGCCTGGGCATCAAACAGCGAAACACGTATAACACACTGGCTGCCGTCACAGCCATCGGGCAATTCACCGGGCCGCGTGCAGTTTGTGCTGTGCCTGCAAAATCAACCGTGGCGGCATCCCCCGCAATTTTAATCGACACTCGAATCTGCACGTTTTTCGTACCACAGCCATCGTCTTCCAGAGCATCCTCAAAGACATACTCACCGTCCGGAATCGCCGCGATAGCGCTGCGACCATAGGCCACCGAGACTTTCATCAACGCAGACACTTTTTCATTCAAACTGCCGAGAGAGAACTCGCTTAATCGTACAGCACCCACCGCACAAGCTGCCCGCTGCGCCGACAAATCACCCATACGTTCTGCACTTGCCCTGACCCGCGCATGAAAGCGATTCGGCAAATCCATCTGCTGCTCACCCGCCCGAAACCAATAACACGGTGCGATAATCAAACCCTCATCCTGCAAACGTGTTTCCACACCCATCGAACCGGGTGAACGACCACCAATATCGGCATGATGAGCCCGTGTCGCTGAAAAACCGAAGAGTGTTTTCTTACCCTGCTCATCATCCTCCCCATCACTCATAAATACCGGCATCACCACGGTAATATCCGGCAAATGTGTGCCGCCCAGAGCCGGATCATTGAACACCACCACGTCACCATCCTGCCAATCAAAGCGGCTTACCACATCAGCCATGGCAAAAGCCATCGAACCCAGATGCACCGGCACATGCGCCGCTTGGGCAATCAGCAGACCGGAACGATCAAACAACGCGCAGGAGAAATCCTCACGATCACGAATATTCGGCGAAATGGCACTGCGTTTCAGCACCGCGCCCATCTCCTCACAAAGCGCCGACAAGCGATGCGCAAACAGGCTGATCTGAACGGCATTATCTATCGTCGCCACAAGCAACTCCATCATAGTTACGCTGAAAAACGATCATCACTTACAATGCTCCAGCAACAGGTGTCCATGCTTGGAGGCATGCATCTGCCACCCCTCAGCCAGCCATAATGTGGCTGTATCTTCCAGCACCAGAGCGGGGCCTCTATAAACCGCACCGGGCTTGATATCGGCACGCCGGTAATGCGCCACCTGCAGCATAGCACCGGCTGCATAAGCTTCGGAATACGCCACCGCATTGGCCGCTTCAGCATCACATTCCAGCTCCGGCAAGACAGGTACGGGTTGATCGACAAAGGCCGTTAAACGCGCCGTCATAATTTCAAGTGGCCGATCCAGTTGATGGCCGTAAGCCTGTCTATGAGCCATTTCAAAACACTGCTGCAAGACTTGGGCATTGATCCGAAGATCATCCATTAATACCGACGCATCATCGCAGGCGATGCTCAAATGAAAGCCTTGGCCAACATAACGCATATCAACATGGCGCTCAAAGCTCAGCGCTGAATCATTTTCGCATTGAACACTACCCATCTGCTTCCGGGCTTCTGCTTCCATCTGCGTAAACAGGAACTGCAACGAAGCTCCCGTATGATCATCATCCAGAAGCAAACGCCGAGTACGGGAAAATTCACTCTGTTGTTTACCGAGCAGCATGCCGA
>CAYOTF010000161.1:0-5781 GCA_964406805.1 uncultured Zetaproteobacteria bacterium
AAGCATTCGTTGCGAACAAAGGCCCGGCGTGATCATCACGGCGATTCATGAATAGTTCAGGCTAGGAGTCTGTCGGGCTTATGAGAAACCTACTGCGCGGCAGGGATAACGGCTCAAAATAGCAAGGTTTAGTGAGTTCAAGTTGGTTTATCTGCTCTACTCAAGTGGACTCGAAACGCCGATAATGCATGAATGATAAACGACTTACGATGGAACCGTGAGTATTTCGCAACCGTCAGCGGTAACCACGAGTGTATGTTCAAACTGAGCCGATAAGGATTTATCGCGTGTGACGACGGTCCATTTATCACCCAATACCTTAACTGCGGCTTTGCCGACATTCACCATCGGTTCAATGGTAAAAACCATGCCTTTTTTCAGCACCACGCCTGTGCCGGGTTTGCCATAATGCAGAACTTGTGGATCTTCATGAAACACACGGCCAATGCCGTGTCCACAATATTCACGTACAATTGAAAAACGCTGAGCTTCTACATAGCTTTGAATGGCATGGCCGATATCTCCCAGGCTCGCACCGGGACGCACCTGGGCAATGCCCAGTTCCAGTGCATGGCGCGCAGCTTCCACGACTTTTTCAGCACGGACTTTCGGTTCACCTACAAAAAATGTCTTGCTGCTATCGCCGTGCCAGCCATCAATAATGGTGGTGACATCGACATTGACAATATCGCCATCCTGAAGTTTTTTATTGGCCGGGATACCGTGACAAACCACGTGGTTTACCGAAGTGCAGACGGATTTGGGGAAACCGTGATAATTCAGCGGGGCAGGGATGCCACCGGCTTTGATGGTGAATGCATGCACCAGATCATTGATATCATCGGTGGTGATGCCTGCTTTGATGTAGGGTTCAATCATCACCAGTGTGTCGGCGGCATGATGGCAGGCTGGCCGCATGGCTTCGATATCTGCTGCTGTTTTGATGCTAACCATGTTGTCTCCAATATTTACTTGTAGGGTGTCCGCATCATGGCCTAATGTGTTGGCAAGGTCATCTGCTGGAGGAGGAATGATGCGATTATATTTAGTGCAACATGGCTTGGCAAACGATACGAATGAGGATGTGACGCGCCCTTTATCCGGACAGGGACGAGAAGATATAACACGCACGGCAGGTTTTTTGAGTTTGTTTGAAAAACCGCATCCTGTAAAAATCATGCACAGTGGCAAATTAAGAGCGCAGCAGACAGCCAGTATGTTCGCTGAAGCCTGGGGAAATATCCCTGTTGAAGCAGTCGCCGACCTGAACCCCATGGATGATGCATTGTTATGGGCAGAGCGTTTGGCCTCGCTCGACGATGATGTGATGTTGGTCGGGCATCTGCCTTATTTGCAGCGTCTGGCTGGTTTGATGATCTGCGCTGATCCGAACCGTGAGGTGGTGCGTTTTCGTAATGGCGGAGTGCTTTGCTTGGAAAGGACAAACACTGGCTGGTCTATTCTTTGGCAGATTAATCCGACCTTATTTTATGGTGAAGATTCACCGCTGTAGCCGCCTCGGAAACTGTTAAAGCTGGCGAAACTTGTGCAAAAACCTTATCTACCGGATGTGTTGGAAAAAGTTGTTTTGGAAGCGCTGCGATAGTTCATTACGGTTTGCTTGCGAATAGTCCTGCGGGTCAGGATCTGTTGGCGCGCCGGGCTCTAAAAAACTGTTTTAATAATGTGCTCGATGCTTCAGCCATCAGCCCGTTAGTGATCTCGACCTGATGATTTAAACGCGGGTCAGATAATAACCGGTACAGTGATTCCACCGCTCCTGTTTTTGCATCGCTGGCGGCATATACAAGGCGCGACACTCTGGCATGTACAATCGCGCCTGCGCACATGCAGCATGGCTCGAGAGTTACGTACAGCGTGCTGCCGTTCAATCTGTAATTGTTCAACGCCTGACAGGCGCTGCGCAGTACCCGCATTTCTGCATGTGCTGATGCATCCGAGAGGGTGATTGGCGCATTGTGTGCCGCAAACACTTGGCCGTCGGATAAGAGCAGTACCGCGCCGACAGGCACTTCACCTGCTTGTGCTGCTTGTTCGGCCAGCCGGAGTGCTTGTTGCATGTAATGCCGGTCATTTTTCATCCGACCGTCTTTCACCTGTGTAGTCATCAGCGGTTTAATTTGGGGTCGAAATAATCGCGCAATCCTTCACCAAGCAGATTATAACCGAGCACTGTGATCAGAATAGCCATGCCTGGAAAGGCCGATAACCACCAGGCAATTTGAATGTTATCTTTGCCTTCGGTTAAAATATTACCCCAGGAAGCACCGGGCGGCTGCACACCTAAACCCAGAAAGGACAAGCCGGATTCAACCAGTACCGCACCGGCAATGCCGAGAATAGCGGAGACCAGTACAGGACCCATGGCATTGGGCAGCAGATAACGCCACATCAGACGAATCGGTGATACACCGAGGCTATGGGCGGAGAGAATAAATTCACGTTGACTGAGACTTAAAAATTCAGCGCGCACCAAACGTGCCACGCCCATCCAGGAGGTCAAGCCGATAACAATCATAATATTCCAGATCGATGGCTCCAGAAAAGCGATGGCCGCCAGAATTAGAAAAAATGTAGGAAAACACAGCACCATATCTGTTATCCGCATCAAAAAAGCATCAATTCGGCCGCCAAAAAAGCCGGCCACTGCCCCCAGCATTAAGCCCAACAGCAAGGAAATACCGACCGCAACAAAGCCAACTGCCAGTGATATGCGTGCGCCGTAAAGCATGCGTGAAAACACATCACGACCCAAGGTGTCTGTGCCACACCAATGTTGCCATGAAGGCGGCATCAGAATAACGCTGACATCAATATCGGCTGGATCATACGGGGCAAGCCATGGTGCAAATAAGGCCAATAGCGCGATTATCGTCACCACTGAGCCGCCGATGAACATCAGCGGGAAGCGTTGCATGATCGTCATCATCGCTTGCCACCCTGGCGAATGCGTGGATCAACCCAGGCATAAGAGATGTCGGCAATTAAATTACCCAGCAACGTTAATACAGCGCCAATCACCGTGATGCCCATAACCAGTGGATAATCGCGTGATAATACGGCTTCAAAAAACAACAGCCCCATGCCGGGCAAAGAGAACAACTGTTCAACGATCACAGAGCCGCCAATCAGGCCGGGAATGGACAGACCGAGTAAGGTAATGATAGGCAGTACGGCATTTTTTAATGCCAACCGGTAACGGATTTTAGACTCCGGCACACCCATGGCGCGCGCTGTCGTAATATAGTCGGAACGAATAACATCCAGCATGCCAGTACGCATAAAGCGACTCATGCCGGCGAGCCCTCCAATAGCTGACACAAAAACAGGCAAAATTAAATGCTTGAGCATATCGGCCTGTTGTTGCCAGAACCCCATCTGTTGCCAGCTATAATCATGCAATCCTGAAATCGGTAACCAGTTTAAATTCACCCCTAAAGCAATCATTAACAACAAACCGAGCCAGAAGGAGGGGATGGCAAAACCAATAAATACAAATATTGTCATGCCCTTATCAAACCAGCTATCGCGCCGTGCTGCACTGGCAACGCCGATAGGTATGGCAATGACAATAATAATCAACATGGCCAGAACATTGACCCATAAGGTGACAGGGATGCGCTCGCTTATTTTATCGATTACAGGCCTGCCATCAGCTGAAAACGATTGTCCGAAATCGAGTACGGCCAGCCGTCCAAGCCAGCTCCAGTATTGCGCATACAAGGGTTGATCCAGACCATAATAGGAGCGTAATCGTTCGATATCCTGAGCTGAAACCTTGGGGTTAAATTCCTGACCGACAACGCTCGGTTCACCCGGAGCAAGGTGCATCATGCCGAACGAGATGATGGTAATGCCGAACAGCAAAGGAATCATGCCGGCAAGGCGCTTGATAAGATACGAAGTCACGGCACAAACCCTAGCCTAGATTATTCATAAATACTGCTGCGCCCTCGCTTGTTCGTTTGCCCGCAACAAATCCCTTGTCAGTTGCCCGTATGCACTGCTACGGTCGTCTTCCTCGGAATCTGTTGCGAACAAACGTTCGGCGCGATCATCACAGCGATTCATGAATAATCCAGGCTAGCTTGAGTTGTTGGGAATGCCATTGCTCATGTAGCTGTCGAATACAACTGTATAAATGCTTTAAAATATTGTTGTATTTTGTTTTTTATGCGCTGGCTTGCTTGACATGGCGACGTTCAATTGTTCTTATTAAGGATTGTTGCTTAAAACCATGGAGGGGATACGTGAAAAAGTATTTATTTGCTGTGATGATGGCTTTTGTTGTTGCCGCTGCGACACCTGTTTCAATGTTACCGTTATCAGCAGGTTATCAGCATGTAGAAGCCGCAGAAAATACAGGCAACGGCATGAAACGGGTCACTTTGATCATCCGAAAATTGCGTGATGCGATGGCTAGCATGAACGATTTTGATGAACTGGAGAAAGCTGGTTTGGCTAAAAAAGATGTGGATCGTATGCGTCGTGCGATGGATGCAAAAATCAAACAAATGATGGAGGACGCAATTTATGCCATTCGGGCGCTTTAGTTTTTCAGCATGGCTGTTACTTGGCCTGATGCTAACTACTCCATTGCTTGCAAGTGCTGCAGAAATACGAAATATTAATTTTGCCGTATTTCAAAAAAATAATGATGACTTTGAGTTTGAAGCTATTGTATTGGGCAGGTTCAGCGACTTCATTGAAGCCATGCAGGGTTCACAAATATTATTGTTGTCACATACCAAAAATTCCATTGATGGTGATGTGATTAGCCTGCAACAGGATGTGTTGCGAGAATCATCGGAGGGGCTCAATGATATTGGCCTTTCCTGTACGCTGACCTTTGCCGACCATAGTACGGAAGAGGATACTTCGTTTGAAATCGGAGGCTTGTGTAAAATCCTTGATTCGTTGAATGAAAGTGTGACTGCAATTATTCCGATGGCCAGCTTGCCGGACACCGATCAGGGTATTGATGCATGGGTTGAGTTGTATGAAGATGAAAAAAACGGTATCGCTTTTTATGCCAATGTAGGCACTGGTGAATAGTCCGATTTATAACTATGATTCAAGATATATCGATTAGGTTTTATATTGGTAATTGCAAGCATGGGGATGAAAACAACTCAAATGAGTAAATTTAGGGCAAGATGCAGTTAAAATATCAATTGCAGTTAATTCAATCCGGCGTATTGACTGAGGCTCAGTTCAGCGAGGCTGAATCTATTGCCAGATATGATAAAAAAAATCTTATCACAGCATTGCTTGAGTTGGATGATGTGGATAGCAGTGTTTTGCTCAATGCGCTGGCAACGGTATATAAAACACCCTATGTTGATTTACACAAGTGCAAGTTTGACGATGCTCTGTTGCACATTTGTTCCGAAAAATTATGCAAAAAATATGTATTTATCCCGATTGGTCAGAATGAAACCGATATCATTATTGCGACAGCCAATCCGTTGGATATCAATATGCTGGATGCACTGGCTTTCAAACTGGGCAAACGCATTGTTGCGAAATTTACGCGTCCGGATCGCATTGTATCGAAAATTCAGGAACTGTATCAACACAGCGATTCAGATTTTGATGCAGTGGTTGAAGATTTGGACGATGAACATGCGCTGACTCAGGAAATGGTGGCCACGCAGGAATCGTCGAGTCTCGATGAATTAAAACGTGGTGCGGAAGACTCACCGATCATTAAGCTGGTCAATGGGGTGATTGTTCAAGCCATGAAAGTTGGCTCATCCG
>CAYOTF010000162.1:0-5780 GCA_964406805.1 uncultured Zetaproteobacteria bacterium
CAAGGCGTTGTCGAAGTCTTGCTATCGAAGATAAAAAAATCTTAATTTTTTATTCATGGCAGCATCACCCGCAAGCTCGATAGTTCGACTTGTCTGAAGCGGATCTTCCCCTCCCCTCCCTTTGATCCCTTCAGGCATAGCTTCTCTCGAGTGTGATAAAACACTCAGGCTCCGGTTCTTACCGGAGCCTTTTTTTTGTTCGTTTTATCGCGCTTCGAGTGCAGTTCCTTCGTGTGCAGTTCTAAACGTACCGAGGCATGCATGCCCCGAAAGATACCGGACTCTTTCTTGCTGACATCGGCTTCGATGCCGGCTTTTGAACAGGATAAACTCACCGTTGTAAAATCAAGAGGAAATGAAACAGGGCTGTTCAGGTTTAAGTGTCCGCCGAGTGATTTGACACCATCAGCAATAATATCGTAGGGGACGTTGCTGCAGTCACCCGTACTAATAATGACCAAAACGCGCCATTTTGCTGTTGCTGGCAATGATAGCGGGGGTGCCATGGTCAATGTGATATGAATAGCCATTGGCTGAAGCGCTAGATCCTCGGATGAGATGTATCCTAGCCCGGACTATTCATAAGCACTGCTGCGCCCTCGCTTGTCCCTTTGACCGCAACAAACCCTTGCTACCCCAGGGCACTTTCTCTGCCGCAAGCGGCATTCACCTTGTCAGGCATCCGTAAACATGGCTACGTACTTCTTCGCAAAAGTCCGTTGCGAACAAAGGGTCGGCGCGATCATCACAGCGATTCATGAATAGTCTGGGCTAGGGAAAGGCGGCAGTAGTTGTTTTTTGAGCGGTGAAAGCGGTATCAATTTCTTTAGCAGCGCGTAAAATGCCGCTTCCATGATGGTAGATGAATTTAATGCTGAGATTGATGCACGTAAAACGCCGCCTGTGCGGGTGGAATTGTTTGATACAACCTTGCGTGATGGTGCGCAGACTGCCGGCATTAGCTTTTCTGTTGAAGATAAAAAACGTATTGCGAATCGCTTGGCTGAATTTGGCATTGATTGGATTGAAGGCGGCTGGCCGGGTGCAAGTCCGAAAGATGATTTGTTTTTTGAGCAAATGAAATCGCGACACTGGCCGAGCAGTAAGCTGGTGGCCTTTGGTTGCACTGCACGGCCCGGATCGGCGGTGGCCGATGATCGCGGCTTGAATCGTTTGCTGGAAAGTGGTGCGGATGCTGTGTGTATCTTTGGCAAGAGTTGGGATATTCATGTGACCAAAGCCTTGGGTATTTCATTGCAGGAAAATCTTGAACTGGTGTGTGAATCGGTGGCTTTTCTCAAGCAACATTTCGATACGGTATTCTTTGATGCGGAACATTTTTTTGATGGTTTCGCGGCCAACGAAACGTATGCCTTAAAGGTGATTGAAGCGGCCAGCGCAGGTGGTGCCGATGCGGTGGTATTGTGCGATACCAACGGCGGCTCGATTCCCTTCCCTGTGTTTGATGCGGTATCACGGGTTAAAAAACATTTGCCGGATCAGGTGCTGGGGATTCATGCGCACAACGATTGCGAAATGAGTGTGGCCAATTCGGTGGCGGCGGTGCGTGCGGGTGTTGCGCATGTGCAGGGTACGATTAACGGCATTGGTGAGCGCTGCGGCAATGCCAATCTGATTTCGATTATTCCAGTGCTGCAATTGAAAGTAGGGGTGGATTGTGGCGTATCGCCGGAGAGGTTGGCACAACTCTCATCGTTGTCGCAATTTGTCAATGAAATGGCCAATCGTTTGCCGTGGTTGCATCAGCCCTTTGTCGGGCAGAATGCATTTGCGCATAAAGGTGGCATCCATGTCTCGGCGATTCGCAAACAGAGTAATTTGTATGAACATATTGATCCGGTCCTCGTGGGCAATACGCCGCGTATTCTGGTTTCGGATCAGGCTGGTCGCAGCAATATTTTGAGTAAATTGCAACAGCTGGAGCCCGATGTTGATTTGCAAACAGATGATCCTGCGATTGCCGATGCCTTGCAGAGCATCAAAGCACTTGAAGCGAGTGGTTATGCGTTTGAAGGCGCGGATGCGTCGTTTCAGTTGCTGTTGCGGCGTTCGATGCGACGCTTTAAACGCCATTTTGAATTGGTGCGTTTCCGGGTTTATGATGAAAAGCGCGGCCATCATTCCGATACGGAGGCCGAAGCTACGGTGCAAGTGCGTGTGGGCGGGGTGATGAAACATGCGGCCGCACTTGGTAATGGGCCGGTGAATGCCATGGATAAAGCCTTGCGAGCGGCTCTGGTGGATTTCTATCCGGGTCTGGAAGCGATGTTTTTGACCGATTTTAAAGTGCGTGTGCTGAGCACCAAAGAAGCCACTGAAGCAGCCGTGCGGGTGCTGGTTGAATCATCCGATGGTCAGCACAAATGGAGTACAGTGGGTGTGTCTTCCGATATGCTGGAAGCGGCTTACCGCGCACTCAATGATGCCATCGAATACAAGCTGGTGATGGATAAAACGCCACCTCCGGCAGCGGAGAATAGGAATACATAAACGGAGGAAAAATGATGCTAGAGAGTGATGAATTGCAGAATAAGACCTGTGTGCCGTGCCAGGGCGGGATAGCACCGCTGGATGCTGAAACTGCCAAGACCATGTTAGCCGATGTGACAGGCTGGCAGTTGATTGCCGATGCCACACAGTTGCGGCGCTCGTTTACGTTCACGAACTTTGTCCTGGCGCAACAGTTTGCCGTACACGTGGGTGAATTATCGGAAGCCGAAAATCATCATCCGGATATTCGTTACGGTTGGGGCTATTGCACGGTTATGTTTTACACCCATAAAATAGGTGGTCTACATCAAAATGATTTTATCATGGCCGCCAAGGTGAATGCAATCGCGAGCTAAGGCACTACCGCAGAGTAAAGACAAAATCTAAGCATGGTTTTTTTGAATCCCTCTGCGTACTTCGCGTCCTCTGCGGTGATGCTTTTGATTCGCTTTTACAGACCGAGCCCAAAAAATCCGGAATCTGTGTTTTTATGTTTTTCACCGGCGCTGCTGGTGGCCGGTGAGCTTTCGGTAGGGGCGGTATCTGTCCGGAATGCTTCGAGTGAAATATCGTCACTGTCAGGCCCCGGCAATAGGCCTGTCTTGGTATCAATCGCGACCCATTCAATGCCTTGCGGTGGTATGAAATCCTGCACGGGCTTGCCTTGATGAAAGGCTTGCATGGCTTCGAGCCAGGCGGGTAATGCAGCTCGGGCTCCTGTTTCGTGACGACCCATGGGTGTCGGGCTATCGCGACCTGTCCACACGCCGGTTAGCACTTGCGGTGTATAGCCCATAAACCAGGCATCGACCTGCTTGTTGGTGGTGCCTGTCTTGCCGGCTGCCGGTCGTTTCAGGGCAAGTGCACGTCGCCCTGTGCCATGCTGGATCACACCCTTCATCAGATTGGTAATCAGAAATGCATCGACGGGATCAATCACCTGTTTTGCTGGGCGCATGGATTCATTCACACTCATCACCGGATCAACATGGCAGACCTGACAGCGCTGGCCGGCAACGGCGCGGTGCAGTGTTTTGCCGCTGCTGTCTTGCACCTGTTGTACGGCAACCGGCTTCCAGCGGCGGCCATGATCAGCCAGTATCGCATAGGATTCGGTCAGTGTTTCCGGTGTCACTTCGGTTGCACCGAGTGCAATTGCCAACTGAGCCGGAAAGGGATGGCCGAAGGGATAGTTTTTAAGATCATTCAAAAAGTGCTTGATGCCGACATTTTGCAACACTTTAATCGATGCCAGATTGCGTGAATGTTCCAGCGCATTGCGCAGTGTGACAGGGCCTGCGAATTTGTTTTTGTAATTTTCAGGTCGCCAGAAATCATCGTTTTGGCTGTTTTCAAAGATTACCGGTGTATCCATGATAATGGTTGCAGGGGTTGAGCCACTGGCCAGAGCTGAAGTGTAAAGAAAGGGTTTAAAAGCACTGCCCGGTTGGCGTTTGGCTTTGGCAACACGATCAAAACCACTGACTTTGTAATCATAGCCGCCGACACGTGCGAGTACCGTGCCGCGTTTAAGGTCAATGGCGTAGAGGGCGGATTCGATGGATGGCTCCTGAGCCAAACGAATCCCCTTTTTCGCAGTGCCTTGCAAACGGATCTCATCACCGGCGCGCCAGCTGCGCGGACGCAGTTTCAAGGCGGCAAGGGCTGCTGGATCGAGGCCTTCTTTTTTGTAAACCCGTAGCGGCTTCCAGTGCCAGCCAGGTTTCTTTAAATGCCAGATTCGGTTGCCATCATTGAGCGTGAGATTACCTTTTTTATCGACCTTTTGAACCAAAGCAGGAATCAGGGCGGTTTCGGACGGAGCTGGCGGATTGGCTCCTGCAGCTTGTCGCCAGGAGGCAAGTAATTCCGGCCATGCGCTGCGCGGATGATGGCTTGGATAACGATAATATTGACGTTGTTCGACGTTCAATATATTGCGTCGTACAGCATCAATGGCTGCATTTTGGGCGGCTCTATCGTAGGGCACAATAATCGTTAGCCCTTGGCGACGCAGTGTTTTGATGCCAAAGCGGTTGATGAGTTCGCGATAAATTTGATCGGCGTAGGCATCTCTGAGTTTGCTTGCTTGCAAGGGGGCAACATACAACGGCGTTTGCTTGGCACGTTTCATCGCAGCTTGATCAATCATGCCGGTTTTTTGCATCAAACCCAAAATGATATTGCGTCGCTGAGTGGCTTTTTTCGGGTTAATGTGGGGGGCGTATTTACTTGGTGCTTTGGGTAGACCGGCCAACGTAGCGCATTCGGCGAGCGTAAGTTCATCGAGACTTTTGTGGAAATAACGCCATGCGGCCGAAGCCACACCATAGGAACCACGGCCAAGGTAAATCTGATTTAGGTAGAGATAGAGAATGTCGTCTTTGGAAAAAGCTTGTTCGATTCGGTAAGCCAGAATCGCTTCACGAATTTTGCGTGTGTAGGACTTTTCCGAGGTGAGGAGAAAGTTTTTAGCCACTTGCTGGGTAATGGTTGAGCCACCTTGCACGGTGTGACCGGCGCGGATATTGGCCAGTGCAGCCGATAAAATGCGTGCCGGATTGATGCCCGGATGTTCGTAAAACTGTTGATCTTCAGCTGCTAAAAAGGCGTTCACCAATTGCTTGGGAATTGTGGTGAAGGGAGCCAGAATACGGTGTTCATCGGCATATTCGGCGAGCAGTTCGCCTTTATCGTTGTACACACGCGATGCCAAAGCAGGCCGATATTCGGATAATGCGCTTAACTCGGGTAGGTTGCTGGAGAAAATCATATAAGCTGCTGTGATGGTGATAAGCATGAGAATACTTAAGGAGAGGACGATTTTGGCGATAAAGGATAAGATGCGCATGAATCGGAATCTAAGCGGAAGTAATCAGGGCAGGCAAGCCGGAGTTTTATGCGGCGTGGATTTGGCGGGCAAACAGCGGGGATTTACGCTGATTGAAGTGATTATTGTGATGGCGATTATGGCGATTGTTGCGGGGATCGCGATCCCTTCATTTTCTGCCAATATCGAGAGTCAGGCGGTACGCAATGCAGCCCAGACCTTGTTATCACACATGAAACAAGCGCGTGTGCGAGCGTTGGCGGAGAATCGGGTGGTGAGTATTAAGTTTGCAGTGGACAGCTATGTGTTTGATGCGGGCACGACGGGCGTGGAGAAAAAGGTGACGGTGAAATACAGTGGTTTTTCATCGAATCTCTCGCTCACCAAGAAGAACTCGAGCGCAAAACCCAATACATTGAATTTTAGGAGTCGTGGAACG
>CAYOTF010000163.1:0-5759 GCA_964406805.1 uncultured Zetaproteobacteria bacterium
CAAATAAATCACATCAATGCATTTCTAGCATGTGTGATTCTTATTTGTTTCAAAAAATGAAAAAGGAGAGGTTAAAATGAAAGTAGAGAAACCATCACACATGCAGCCATTTCATGGCGTAGATTCAAAGGTAAAAGAAGCAATCATTTCACGTGTAGGCCTTCGCACACCTTCTAATGCTAATGATAAAGTTAATTTTTCAGGTGATGCGAAAAGTATGTTGGCTGCCAGCAAAAATAATCATTCACCTTCTATTGATCCCGCAGATTACCCCACTGCAAATGTGAACGATTATTCAAGTGAGTATGCAAGGCTACTCGGAAATAGTGAGATGTTACCGATGATTACTATGGAAGAGTATATGGCTTATATGGATAGTGAATTCGAAAGGATCAAATTGACGGGTGTGCTTAAAACACCAGAAATGGAGGCTATTGAGCAAGAACAATCTGATATTCTCAATCAAAGAAAGTCTTTATATAAGGAGTTGGTTGCACAGGGTAAATCACCATCTGAAATAGTTAAGGGTATTGTCGAGTTTAATATAAGCCTTCCAACTAGTTATGGTGATCATTGGGATGTGGCCAAGTCGCATCTTTCTGGGTATTACGCATCTATGCAGCAATCCATATTGGCTAGGGTGAATGCAGCAATAGAAAACTCCAGAATTAGTAATGAAGCATGATTAAAGGAAACTTATTGAAGATGGCAGGAATAAAAATAATTGAGAGGCATTCTTTTGAGTCCCGACTTTAACTTATTGATTCCAATTAAGGGCTGTGTGCATGATATTCGCAATATGCTTTCTGTGATTG
Source organism: uncultured Zetaproteobacteria bacterium (assembly GCA_964406805.1). Classification (GTDB taxonomy): domain Bacteria; phylum Pseudomonadota; class Zetaproteobacteria; order Mariprofundales; family Mariprofundaceae; genus Mariprofundus. Next base: position 816 of record CAYOTF010000163.1, read on the forward strand.
AAGGAAAAGCATTTCTGGTGAGTGAGAAAAAACTTCCTGATGATGTGCGGGAATACATTCAAAACATGGAATATGCAGCCCAATATGCTGAAGCCCTGTGTGGTCAGCTTATGCAATGCCTGTCATTAGAGAATGTTGAGTGTGAACCCATCAATTTGTCAGATATGGTTGATGAAATAGATATTCTATTAATGTCAGTGATTTCCAAAAAAGACTTCATTGATTTTGAATTGGAGAAAAACCTCCCTAATATTAACGGAATCCCCGCACAATTAAAGCAGGTTGTGATTAACTTGACCCTCAATGCTAGCCAGGCTATTGGAAATAATCAGGGCATCATTCGTATCACCACCAATTTATCATCAAGCGGGGAGCACGTTGAACTGACTATCTCTGACAACGGTTGCGGTATGAATGGTGAAATGTTGAATGAAATATTTGATATGTCATTTACAACAAAAGTAAATGGAACTGGAGTTGGTTTATGCTCAGTTCATTCCATTATTCAAAAACATGGAGGAACAATATCTGTTGACAGCAACCTGAATCACGGTTCCATATTCAGAATATCCTTGCAGGTGATTGCAGGTTAATCAAACTTCACACAAGAACCGGAGGATGGGGAAGGGTGAAGTTCCTAGCCTCCATTTTCAGCGACCTAAAACTCAAACACGAATTTGACAGCGTACTGTCAATAGTAAGCAACAGAAAATAAGCCAATGAAAACAATTGAAGAAGTAATAAATAAAGGAAATAAAGGGGACGCTACCCTATTCCTGATTAATTGCCCTGAGAATCATATGGAGGCATCTCATGCAGGGCAACTGGATTAATTAATCACACGCTGCATGCTGCTTATTGGACAGAGGTGCCAATAGTGAGTTTGAAATTCTTTTTAGTGACGATATAGCAGCATCTGGTGATTGCTCAAACTGTGCTCGTATAATGGCTCCATCGATGGCTATAGTCAGAGCCTGTGCATCTGCGACTTGTTTCTCGGAAGGTGGCAGTAGTGTTGCAATAATATCCTGCACTTCCTGTTTATGTCGGCGCGTAATGTTAACAATCTCAGGAAGAGCATCTGCCATCTCTCCAACACTGTTAATAAAGGCGCAGCCACGAAAGCCCTCATCCAGAAACCATTCAGATAGTGCAGGAGTGATGGCCTCAATACTGCCTCCATGACGTTGTATGGCATCGATAAACCAAGCTATCCATTGATTGTGACGGTACTCCAGAGTCTCAAGAATCAAGACATCTTTGCTGGAAAAATGGCGATAGAAAGTGACTTTCGTGACACTGGATTCTGCAATCACCCGGTTGATCCCTGTTGCTCGAATTCCATCACAATAGAATAACTTCTGTGCTGTTAACAGGATGCGTTCCCGCGCACCGAGTGCGGATGAAATTTGTGTGTTCATGATATGCATGACGGCATTGTAGACAAGTCGGTCTACAGCGTCTATCGTTCACCTATAGACAGATCTGTCTACATAAGATTTGCGAGGATACAATAATGGATTTTAAGCCCCCGCTGCCACCATTTACATACGAAACCGCCATCAAAAAGGTTCGCATGGCCGAGGATGCATGGAATAGCCGAAACCCTGACCGGATCGCCCTTGTATATACCGAGGATACTTATTGGCGTAATCGTTCCGAGTTCTTAACGGGTCGCGAGCAGGTGCGGCAATTTCTTGTACGCAAGTGGATGAAAGAGTTGGACTACCGCTTAATCAAAGAGCTGTGGGCTTGCTACGATAATCATATTGCAGTGCGCTTCGCCTACGAGTGGCATGACCATTCTGATAAATGGTTTCGATCCTATGGCAATGAGAACTGGGAGTTTAATAAGCAAGGATTAATGACGCGCCGCTTGGCAAGCATTAACGATCTTCCCATACAAGAGTCAGAGCGAAAATTCACATGGCCTCTTGGTCAACGTCCGGAACATCATCCGGGCTTGAGTACGTTGAATCTCTGAAGCGACCTTGTTGCTTCATGACAGGCTAAGTGGCATCGAGAGTTATATTAAAATAGGCAGGAGAAGGGGAAGTTATAATGCGTGAGTTGCATGAAATATTTCATTCGGGTGAACTTGAGGCGCAAGCCAGATTTAACAAAGAACGAACGTGGAATAAGCGTTCAATACCTGCTCTCAATCAAATGTTTAAACAAGCAATCGATGATTGGACGGCATATACCATTGAAGGGCAAAAATATTTTTTCATAGCGACATCAAATAATGATGGCGAGTGTGATTGCAGTTTTAGAGGTACGGAAGAAGATAGTTCGGGCAATTTATTGCAAAGCGTTTTTGTTAAAAGCCCAAAAATATTGATATTTCCAGATTATTCGGGCAATAATATTTATAATTCATTGGGTAATATGCTTTCCAATCCAAATATAGGGATGTTATTTATAGACTTTAAAACGGCATTCCGCCTGAGAATAAATGGCAGTGCAAAAATTATTGATGATAGTCATACGTATCAACATATCTGGCCAAAATCACTAAGGTATATTGAAGTCAATGTGAAACAAGTTTATTTTAACTGCCCAAAAAGAATCATAAAAAGTGTGAACATATAGTTCCACATGACGCAGTTGATTGAATCGTTGAAACATTGGGGTGACAAAGCATTTGCCAAAACCCTTGAAATTGAACTGATGAAATTAGGCTCAAGCAATTTACCTCTCCAAAAAGCCGTAACGCCAGGAGCCTTTGTCTCGGATGCGGGGGTTGCTGTCACGGTGTTGAGTATTGGCGATGATGGAATAAATATTAAAGCCAAAGCTGGTGTGATGTTTTCTGAAATTTTATGGGGATATTGTTGTGGGGAAGAAGAACCCATGATTAATAACGCATACTGTGAGATTAGCATTTTCATCAATAAAACCACCGCTGACACAAAATTTGTAGTGTTATCGGGCTGAAGGCACAATAGAGCACTTCGATAAATTTGCCCCGTTGCCCCTAAAAAAATCGTGCCTTGATGAAAGTGTTAAGCTTCGAATTGCAGGGCAATTTTCTTAAGCGTGGTGAGCGTCGTTTCTAGCTCTGCTTTATTGATATGTTTTGAATACTGGCTTGCCCACGGATTCCACATGGCATCCAGACTGGTATAAATTTCTTTTCCTTTGTTTGTTAAAACAACAAGTTTTGCTCGTTTATGATGCGGGTTATCGAGAAATCCGAGTATCTCATCTTTGGACATAACATCGACTAATCGTTGCACGGATTGCCTGGTCTGCCCCATGATTCGAGCGATTTGAGAAACGGTTTGCGGTGTGTCCGATCTTGCAAGCGCTCCAAGAATTTTCCAACGGGCACTGCTCAAGCCATGCACTGCTGTAAGTCGGTCACCCTCTATCGTTAATAGTCCGCTAACTTTAAATGTTTCAAGAACGATTTCGGTAAATAAAGCTCCCTGCTGCATGTCCTTCATATTCATGGCTCCTGATAGTTGACAGTATATTGTCAACTTGACATCATGCTGTCATATTTTGAGAGGAGACTAAGCCAATGAAAATAATTATCCACCGAAGCGCAGCAATTATGGCGATGTTGTGCATAGCAATTTTCTTTATATCAACGATATGGGTTGAGTTGCTGGGATCACATGAATCCATTGCCATGATTAAAAGCTTAATCGTCATGCCCGGATTGTTTATATTAATCCCATGTCTTATCGTCACGGGAGGAAGCGGCTTTTCACTGTCGAAGGGCAGATGCAGCGATTTCATTGCAAGTAAAAAGAAGAGGATGCCATTTATTGCTGCAAACGGGATATTCATTCTGATACCTGCTGCCATTTTTCTTAACCAGTCTGCGGCTTCTGCGAATTTTGATACAACATTCTATACCGTTCAGTGCATAGAACTGCTTGCAGGGGCGACCAATTTTCTATTGATGGCTCTAAATATGCGTGACGGCTTGAAAATGTCAGGTAAATTACGCTCTCGTTAATTATTTATGGAATGCGCAGGAGACTCACAGGGCAGGTATGAATGAAATAAAACTGTCACAGTCATACTTTTTTTTACTCTAAGGTAAAATAGGGATAAAAATCCCCCGCAAACAGCAATTGATAAAGTTATTCAATTCACCATTTCCAGCCGTCTACACTGCCATCAAGTCTTTTAGGTCTATACAGAACTTTAATAAGATTTTGACAGTGGAAAATCATGCGGCATGTTGTTTGTATGATAAAGAAAATAAAAACCTATCAAAACCAACTTAGCTTGGAATCATCCGTTTCTGATTCTTGTGCTTCACAATTTCTCTCTGACTGCTTCCAAACCTATAATAATAAAAAAGTAGTTATCCCCTCAGACCTTTTAAATTTATTTAGCCTAAAAATATATAAAAAAGGAAAACAACTTGTGCGTGCAGGTGAATGTTGGGATAGTTTTTCTATAGTTATAAGTGGTGTATTTCGTTTGTATTATCTTGATAAAGAGGGCAAAGAGCATACCAAAGACTTTTTTTTAGATCGTAAAATTCTAGCACCCTGTGCTCCTTCTGCTATTGGTCAGCCTATAAATTTTTACATTGAAAGCTTTTCTGAAACAAAAGTGTATATAGCCAACTATAATCAAGTTCGAAAAACACTTGAGTCTACAGTGTGGGGAAGCTCAGTATTAATAGGTATGTTGGAGTCTATCTTGGAAGAGAAGCTAGAGCGTGAATATACTTGGTTAAATCTTAATGCTGAAGAACGTTATTTACGATTTTTATCAAAGAAACCTTGCATTGCATCCCGTATACCCCTTTATATGATTGCCAATTATCTTGGCATGACGGATGTAACCCTGTCTCGTATTCGAAAGCGACTTAAAGATGGTCTGGATAAGACGGGGTGATGCAATTGCTAACTTGCTTATTTAGAGGCTTCTTAACATAGGCTAAGGAAACACTTTCGGAACGTATTAGGCTTTGCT
>CAYOTF010000164.1:0-5658 GCA_964406805.1 uncultured Zetaproteobacteria bacterium
GAAATAGCCCTTGGCCTGGGCTATATTGCCATCGGTCAGTGCATAGCTGCCGAGCCGACGCAATGCCGCTGCGGTTTTGAGTAGATGCACACTGTTTTCCAGCGCCTGCTTCGCCTGATAGCGGTTGCCCATTGCATCGAGCAACAGACCCAGCCGCAGATGCCCTTCGTAATAACCGGGGTTCAGCCGGGCAGCCTGCCGGTATTCATTCAGCGCCTGCTGCCCCATGTACATGCCTTCCATCGCTCTGCCTTTGAGCACATGAAACAGCGCTTCCTTTGGTTCCATCCTGATGGCTTTGACTGCCAGAGCCTGCGCTGTTTTGAAATCGCCTTTTTGCAGCGCCTCCTGCGCCTTGTCGTAGGAGGCATAGGCAGGCGCATCGCGGAACAGTAATGCCAGATGGCGGTGATATTCATCATGGGCTGATCGGCCACCGCTCGGTAATTGGGCGGCGAAGGCGCGGTTGGCGGCCACGCGTTCCGCCGATGGTGGGTGATCCGAAATCAGGCGCGTAAACAAATTATCCGACTGGTCCTGAGATTCCTTGAGCAACAATTCCTGCACATGAACCGCGCCCTGCGGGTCGTAACCGGCGCGGGACATATAGACCATGCCATAATGATCGGCCTGGCTTTCATCATCACGGCTGAACTTTGATTGCAGCAGCACGCTGGCTACCTGCACGCCGATGGCACCAATACCCTGCACCAGTTCATCATCGGTGGACGCATCTATCGCGAGTGATGCGGCAATGGCGGCACCCTGTAACAGCAACGCTTGTTGCATCTGCTTGGCGCCGTGCTTTGCCGCTGCATGGATGATCTCGTGACCCATCACAGCCGCTAGTTCCGCCTCATTATCCATCTTCAGCAACAGGCCGCGATTGATGCCCATTTTGCCGCCCGGCAGCATCCAGGCATTGATCTCTGAATCGTTCACCACCGCGAATTCGTACGGCAGCTTGCGGTCGGATACCGCCGCCATTTTTTGTCCTACCTCTCGCACATAGGCAGTTACCGAAGGATCAACGGTATAGTCACCGCCCTGCATCTGGCGGGCTGGCAGATAATTTTTCTGCCCCATCTGAATTTCCATGGATTCGGGGATCAGCATCAGCTCGTTTTTGCCGGTGACCGGATTGGTAGCGCAAGCGGCCAGCAGCATGCATGTCTGCAAGAGCATTACTATTGAAGCAAACTTAAAAACCCGCCTGTTCTTTCCCATAGCACCTCTCTCCTGATTCATTGGCGATTACCTTTTTCTGAGAGTTAAAATCCAGCGATTTGTTTATGTATTCATTCCTGTTTCCAGCTATGATGACATTTCAACAGTCACTTGATCTCTTTCAAAATAAACGAATCAAACAGTTCCATTTCTTCGTGCGCTTTGCCGCCTCTGGCGGCATAGATGCCAACCCTGTATTTTGCTCGCAGTTGAGTGAACTCACCGACTGTTTGCCATTTGCCTTTGGCATCCAGATAAGAAGCGATGAATTTTCTCTTGATGCGTTGAATGCGAAGGGTAATTGCCCGCTCTTTCTTTACAGCGCCAAGCAGGGCTGTAAAATCAGGCATCCATTCGTTTTTCCGCATTTTAGAAAAGTGGATGGCATCGGTATTCCATGAATTATTGCCTACCGGACTACCCCAGGCATTTGAAGCTGCTAGCACCATGGCATTCTGCTTGTCCTTGAACAGAATAATGCCCGCAGTCTGATTGTTACTCCAATTATGGTAATAATCCGTTCGCGTGAATCGCATCTTCAATATCACTTCATACTGCCCGTGCAATTCCTGTTTGAGTAAAACAAAATTTGTGGGGTTGAAAAACGAATCTCTGGATACATCCGTAACAATCTGAAGAAAACCATCTTCGACAATCATGCTATCCTCATTAGGATTTTTTATCTCCCATTGATCGGACAAAAACTCATCATTAAAATCATCTTGAAAAATAACTGTGGATGTTAATTTCGGTTTTTTAACTTCGGCTACTGCTTTTTTGACCTCGGCAAAACTCTCGGCCAATTCACTGGCATTGTTTGCTGCAAAATATCTGCCGCCGCCATTTTTGGCGATACATTGCAACTGCTCGGCCTCATCTTTTTTAACGTCAAAGCCAATGACATGGATTTTCAGATTCACACCCGCTGCGGTAAGTTCTTTGGCAGCCGCACAAGGGTCGGCATTACAACTCTCTTTGCCATCGCTGACCACGACAATTGAGCTCGGAGCATCCCGCCCTTTCAACTGTTTAGCGGCAAACCTTATGGCTTTGGTTAACGGCGTTTTGCCTTTCGGATTGATGGATTGCACTGCGCTGATTACGGAATTCTTACTGGAGCCAAGCGTTGCTAGGGTTTCGATATCGCTGCAATCGCCTTCCCTGCGGTGACCATAGGAAACAAGGCCAATATCCACGCCTGCCGGAAAATCCTTGATCAATCCTGACATCGCCTTTTTTGCCAGTTCAATCTTGGTTTTCCCGTCTACCTGACCCCACATGCTGCCCGACCCGTCAAAGACAAACAGCACAGCCGGATTAGCCGCAAAAGCGCCAAATGGAAAGAACAGCGCCAGTAGTAAAAGTGTGTTTTTGATTTGCTTGATCATAACTCCCTCCATTCCCATGAATGTTTAACGTATCCTCGGCAAGTGTTTTGACGGTTTTCCCGCCAAATGAAGAAAAGGTGCAGTCAGGGGTGATTAGGAGCCAGTAGTGATGGTTCTTTTATGTAATACTTATGGTTTTATTGTCACACCCTTATCAAACATACTTTTCATACCTACTTTATAGCGCACTATAACACACTTTGCAAATGGTTATTTTGCATGTGGTATGCAAGGCGCTTGGAATTACTCGGAAGTCCGGGTCGATGCGGGATGTTTTCGTTGGTTTTTAGAAGTGATATTGAACAGCAGCAGTGAGGGTGTTGGCTTCGATGCCTTTGTATTGGGTGTTGATGGTGGCTGCGGTGTTGTCCGGTTTGCTGAGCATGTGGGTGGCTTCGATGTTGAGCGAGTAATCATCGTTGGCCAGATAACTGAGCCCCAGACCATAGGCGTAGCCGATGCGTGTTTTACTTTGTTTGACACCGGCTGCTTTAAAGCTGCCATGTACAACGGCAAAGCCAAGCAATCCGTAAGCTGTGAGGCCATCTGCGAACTCAATTTGAGGTTTAATATAATGTGCCACATAATCAATACGTTGCTTGGGTTGCAGTCGATTATCATTGCTTGTGCTGCCGCTGCCTGCGATATGCACTTCGGCGCTGAAATATTCGCTGAAATGATGGCCGAGCTTGAGATAACCGATAAAGGTGCTGCTGTTGTTTAAACCATTGCCGATACTAACTGCGCCCATACCGAGGCCAATATAGTGATCGCCTGCGGCCATCGCCGGAGTGGTGAAGCTCAATGCCAATAGGCTGGTGGCTACTTTAATCCATGTGTTCATGATTGCTCCATTGCAGAGGTTTGTTGTTTAACGCAAAACAGGCTCCGGATTGCCGGAACCTGTTTTATATAAAGGTTACAATTGTTAGCTTTAACCGTGGTGGATGAACAGGCCCCGGTTGATATCACCGATACTTACCATGCCGGTCAGTTTGCCATCATCTTCGACAGGCAAACGGCGCAGGTTTTTCAGACCCATAAACGAGGCTGCTTTTAATACTGGCATATCCGATGGCACAGACATCGGGTTGGGAGTCATCACATCGTGCACTTTCATGCACATAACCGGTTTGTAGTGTTCTTCCATTTCTTCGAAATCACGTGCTGATTTGGCATCGTGAATATATTCCCCAAAATTGGGGTAAAGTGGTAACATGGTATCGCGAATGGTGATGATGCCGATCAGTTTGCTCGCATCATCATCGGCGACTACTGGCAATGAGCCGCAGCGACGCATGACCATTTTTTCTGTGGCTTCATGCAGGGTATCACCTGCTTTGCAGGTTAAGCTGCCATGTGACATTACATCTGAAACTTTCATGATTCCTCCCGAGACTTGAATCGGCGAACTAGGCAGCCGAATTGGAATGCGTACTTTAGCACGGAAATACGAGCTTGGGCAGATGCTTTGTGAATTTCTATATAAGATTGTAAATAATGGAGCGTTTTCTGTTGACAGCGAACCTTTACACGCTAAAGTTCCGCGCCTCACTAAAGGCGCAGCACAAGCTGTAAGGAGTTTTAACCGTGGCAAATCATGCATCCGCACTTAAACGTGCTCGTCAGGATCAGAAAAAACGTTTGCAGAATCGCACCCAAAAAGGTGCTATGCGTACTGCAATTAAAAAAGTTTTGAACGCTGTAGAGGCTGGCGATAAAGAAACTGCCAATTCTGCATTGCGTCAGGCAACATCAATGTTGGATCGTGCTGGGCGCAAACACCAGATTCATCCGACTCAGGCATCACGCCGTGTCTCGCGTTTGAATGCGAGCGTAAAAGCTATCGCCTGATTATATCAATCAGATAATCTAAGCCCGTCTGACCCTTTGGTTTGGCGGGCTTTTTTGTTTGCTTCTGGCGTTTTGTGTAGGTTTGTAAGCGCCGAATAGCCAAGCAGTCTCCTTATTTTATGCAGGTGAATTCTTTAAGGTTTCATTCATCTTCTTAAATTATTATGCTGCGCTACGGTTCACCAAGCGCCACTGCGCCTCAGACCAACATGGAGATTTACTTGCCTGAGAATATCCGCGAGATACCTTATAATTATACATCATACTCGGATCGAGAGATCGTCATTCGTTTTTTGAGTGAAGATGCCTGGGATGATCTGAATGTATTGCGCACCCAGCGCCGTACTGGCCGATCAGCCCGCATGTTGTTTGAAATTCTCGGTGATTTGTGGGTGGTGGAGCGCAATGTCTTTCTGCGTAACGATTTACTGAACAATAAAAAGCGATTGCAGGAGATGCATCGCCGCCATTATGATCGTTTGTCTCGTATTGAAGCGGGTGCCAGCGATAATCCCAGAGCCCAAAAAATTGCTGCGTGTACGAGTCGCATGCTGGAAGGCTTTTACCAGTGGTTTGAGGATGAGCCGGTCAAGCGCAAGCAGGCGCGCAAAGCTTTTGCCAAATTCACACATCCGAACAATGTGCATTTCGATGCTTATGCACTGACCCATCATGCCACCGATGCCACCGATTGGCGGCACCATGCGCCATTCTGTGTGCTCACGCCGGACTCTGCAGATGAATTGCCCGGCCTCATTCGCGCCATTGCCAAGCTGGATCTGGTGGTGATTCCGCGCGGCGGTGGAACCGGCTTGTGCGGTGGTTCGGTACCCTTGTCTGATAATACAGTGATGGTCAATGTCGAAAAGCTGGATGCAATTGGTGCGATTGAACTGCGTGATATTGGTGATAAAGGTGAAGTGGCCACCATTACAGCCAGTGCAGGTGCGGTCACAGGTAAAGTGATGGAAGCATCCATGCCACATGTGTTTGCGACCGACCCCACCAGTTTGTGGGCGTGTACGATTGGCGGCAATGTGGCTTCCAATGCCGGTGGTAAACATGCGGTGATTTGGGGTACGTGTGTTGATAATTTATTAAGCTGGAAGATGGTGATGCCGGATGGTCACTGGCTCACGGTGACGCGCCTCAACCACAATATGGGCAAGGTACACAATGAAGCGGAAGT
>CAYOTF010000165.1:0-5655 GCA_964406805.1 uncultured Zetaproteobacteria bacterium
GGGCTAGCTGTGGCGTCGAAGAATAAAAGGCAAAATCATTCACCGCATAGTGCCCTGGGTGCGAAGGTTGAATTGAATGTTTGTAACGATGCAGCAGGGTGATGTGCGAATTGGAGCAGGGTAATATGCAGCGTTTCTGGTTTGCGATCCGCACCAAACCCCGGGATGAAATCAAGGCGCGTGATCAACTGCGTTTGCAGGGGTTTGAGGTGTATTTACCGTTGGTGAATACACGTATCAGTCATGCGCGCAAAGTGAGCTGGCAGCCGCGAGCCTTTTTTGTCGGTTATCTGTTTATGCATTTAAGTAAAGATGAACAGCGCTGGACAAGTATTCGCAGCACGATCGGTGTGTTGGCTCCGGTGTCTTTTGGTTTGTTTTATCCGCCGATACCGGAAGCTGCGATTTTGATGCTGCAAGGTCGCCATGATGAACAGGGTTTTGTCTCGGTTGAGGTGAAGCCGGAATCGCCATTCAAGGTGGGCGAACAGGTGCGTTTGAATGAGGGTGCGTTAAAAGGCTTTGATGCTGTGTTTCTTGAGATGCGAGGCGAAGATAGGGCTCTGATTTTGCTCGACTGGATGAATAAAAAGATGCGTGTGCTGGCGCAGACCGGGCACCTTGTCGCGAGTAAATCTTGAGTTTGTGGTGAAGGGGGGAGGCGTTGTGGTAGGCAAAGGATTGAAGGATTAATATCGGCGGCCAAGCTTGCTGGTTTTTTGGGGGAGAAGGTGTGAATAAAATTCTTGTAACGGGTGCAGCAGGGTTTATCGGCTCGTATGTGTGCAAGCGTTTGCTGGAACGCGGTGATCATGTGGTAGGACTGGATAATCTCAATGATTATTATGCTGTCAGCCTTAAAGAAGCGCGGTTGGCCCAGTTTTTCGACCATGAACACTTTGATTTTGTGAAGCTGGACTTGGCAGATCGCAGCGCGATGGAATCGTTATTTGCGACGGAACAATTCGATATGGTCGTGAATCTTGCGGCTCAAGCTGGTGTGCGCTATTCGCTACAGAATCCCCATGCATATATTGATAGTAATATTGTTGGTTTTTTGAATGTGTTGGAAGGCTGTCGTCATAATCATGTGAAGCATTTATTGTATGCATCGTCATCTTCGGTTTACGGTGCGAATGAATCCATGCCGTTTTCGGTGCATGATAATGTCGATCACCCGGTTTCGTTATATGCCGCCAGCAAGAAAGCCAATGAATTGATGGCACATAGCTACTCTCATCTCTATGGCTTGCCAACGACCGGATTACGCTTTTTTACGGTGTATGGTCCGTGGGGCAGGCCGGATATGGCTCCGATTCTATTTACCCGGGCGATACTGGCAGGTGAGGCGATCAAGGTGTTTAATCACGGTAAAATGCGTCGTGACTTTACCTATATCGACGATATCGTCGAAGGTGTGATGCGGGTGCTCGATCATACGGCTGAATCAGACCCTGCATGGACAGGCAAAGCGCCAGACCCGGCTTCCAGCAAAGCGCCATGGCGTATTTATAATATTGGCAATTCTGAACCTGTTGCGTTGATGGACTTTATCGCAGCGATCGAGGACTCTCTGGGTTTAGAGGCGCAGAAGAATTTCTTGCCCATGCAGGATGGCGATGTGCCGGCCACGTTTGCCAATGTAGATGATCTTGTGCGTGAGGTGGGTTATAAACCATCCACGACAGTAGGCGAAGGCGTGACCAAGTTTGTGAACTGGTATCGAGATTATTATCAGGTTTAATTTACTCTTTGGATAATGCTTCAACGTCTTTCACCGTGAAGGACGCAGAAGAGGGAACGATTCAGGTGGCTTTTGATTCTCCTCTGCGTCCATTGCGTCCCCTGCGGTAAAGTGTTCTTCAGATGGGGTCGGTGAATGTTTGCTGTTCTTATTTATTGCGCTTTTAATATTTTCATCTATAACTAGTGGCGACTGCATAAGTGCAGTCAAACTTGGTTCAGGAGGAACTGAGCGCTTTCGCGATTCAATAGACTAAATGGATGCATAGTCACACTCCATCACATTGCCGAGTTAACTTCGTTTCTTTCTTTAAGAGAGAATCAGGTTAACCTTTTGTGTGTTATCAGAATAATCGCTTTGCGAGTTTGGGTAAACCACGATAGCTGCGAATGCACCTGTCGTGCGGTAGCGTGGGCATTGCTACTGAATTGTAAGTCAGTGTTTTGGAGTTAATACACATGAAAATTGCCATTGCTGGAACCGGATATGTAGGTTTGTCCAATGCCATCTTGCTTGCCCAGAATCATGAGGTTGTGGCGCTGGATATTGTGGCTGAGAAGGTGGAGATGTTGAATCGAAAGCAATCACCGATTCAGGATGTCGAAATTGAAGATTATCTGGATCATAAAAAACTTAATTTTCGAGCTACGTTGGATAAACACGACGCTTACGTTGGCGCTGAATTTGTTATTATCGCCACACCTACCGATTACGATCCGCAGACGAATTATTTTAACACGGGATCAGTCGAAGCCGTGATTCGTGATGTGATTGCGATCAATCCCGACGCTGTCATGGTCATCAAGTCTACGGTGCCGGTAGGTTTTACTGTCTCAGTGCGGGAAAAATATCATTGTGAAAATATTATTTTTTCACCTGAATTCTTACGTGAAGGCAGTGCTTTGTATGATAACCTGCATCCATCGCGCATTATTATTGGGGAGAAGTCAGCAAGAGCCGAGGCTTTTGCCAGCCTGTTAAGCGAAGGTGCGATCAAGACAGGTATCGATGTGTTGTTCACCGATTCTACTGAAGCTGAAGCAATCAAGTTGTTTGCCAACACCTATCTGGCCATGCGTGTGTCTTATTTTAATGAGCTCGATACCTATGCAGCGATTCACGGGCTGGATTCCCGCCAGGTGATCGAAGGGGTGAGTCTCGATCCCCGTATTGGCAACCATTACAACAACCCTTCTTTCGGTTATGGTGGTTATTGCCTGCCCAAGGATACCAAGCAGTTGCTGGCCAACTATAGAGACGTGCCGCAAAATATGATCCATGCGATTGTAGAAGCCAACACCACCCGCAAGGATTTTATTGCTGATGAAATACTCAAACGCAATCCGAAAGTGGTTGGGGTGCATCGCTTAATTATGAAGGCGGGCTCGGACAATTTCCGCTCATCCAGCATTCAGGGCATTATGAAGCGTATCAAAGCCAAGGGTGTGGAAATCATCATCTATGAGCCGGTGATGACTGAGCCCGAGTTCTTTAATTCCAGGGTAGTAAATGATTTGGCCGCGTTTAAAGCTGAGGCGGATGTGATCATCGCCAACCGCATGACAGATGATATTCGTGATGTGGTAGATAAAGTTTATAGTCGTGATTTGTTTGGCAGTGATTGAGGTTCAGGGTTACAGTTCAAGTTTGATTCAGGAGGACTCCAGTGACTGAAAGTGAGGAAGGTTCCCTTAAAGTATTATTAGAAGAGATGAATGATAAGTTTAGCCTTGTTCTCGAAGGGCATGATGCAATCCGTCATGAATTCAAAGAACAGATAGTTGAGATCAAGGAAGAGCAGCAATTATTTAAGTCCTTACTCATAGGGTCTCACGATGAACTGAAGAGCGAGATTCAGGGTGTGCGAACAGAACTATCGGATAAGATAGATACTGTCCGTACGGAGCTAAAAGATGAGATGGCCGCTGGATTTAAGTCTGTGGGAGCCAAGATGGAAGATGTAGGCAGCAAGGTGAATGGCGAAGCCAGAGAGGATCCCCTGGGGTAGAAAAGCCTGCCTGTGCGTGGGCGCACGCAGACAGGTGGAAGGGCATGAGGATCGGGTTCGATTTCTGGAAAGAAAGTCAGCTTGATTTTGCCATAATGCGCGTAGCACGGCCTAAGCCTAAGCCCAAGCGCATTTGTGATTATTTTGTTTCGTGAAAATTCGTCCCCCAGGGGAGCCTCTCTTGTGCAAGCACAATTCACCTTCTGTGCACAAGGTGAATGCCATTTATGGCAGAGAAGGTGGTCTGGGCCATTCGTGGCTAAAATGATTGTGACTTTAAGTGTAGATTTTAAGGGCTTTGACCCCTTTGCGTTTCGGTATTCTATTTTGGCAATAATGATGTGGTTGTTTTAGTCTGCGCCAAGAGTTTAGAGGATAGATTATGAGTGAAGATGAAAAAAGTAATTTGGAAGTCATCCTTGAAGATATGAATGGAAAATTTGATCTTGTCCTGGAAGGTCATGTCACGCTTGAGCATATGATTCATGAACATCGCGCCGAGACCCGGCAGGATAAGCGAGAGCTTCATGCGCTTATCCAAACATCTCATGACAGCCTGGATGCGAAGATTGAAGGTGTACGTATGGAGTTGAAAGAAGAAATCCAGAGTGTGCGGACGGAGCTGAAGGAAGATATTCAGGGCGTACGAACAGAATTGAAGGAAGAGATGCAGACTGTAGACAGGAAACTAACATCAGAAATCAGGGATGTTGGGACGAAAGTGGAAGGGCACGAGGATCGGGTTCGATTTCTGGAAAGAAAGTCAGCTTGATTGTGCTGTGCGCGAAAGAAGGTGAATCCCCCAGGGGATATTCTCTTGTTTCACAATTCACCTGATGTCGCTTGCGAGAGAGAGGCCCCTCTGGGGTGCTAGTTCTGACCCCTCACGCTTTCTCGCCCTTCATGATCGCAAGACTTGATCCAAGGCATACCTGACACCAGATGTTTATTTGGGTTGTTCGTGTACATTCGTGGCTAAAACTATTGTGCGTTAAGGGCTCTGACCCTTTTGGTGTATAAGAGATCTCTTCGGAAATGATTGAATGCGTCATCATATGATGTGTGATTTTGATGTTGCATTCGTGATGAACGGGAGTTTATATGCGAACAACGCTGAACCTGGACGACAAGCTTATTGAGAAAGCATACCGTTTAACCGGATTGAAAGAAAAATCAGCACTGGTTCGTGAAGGCTTGAAGGCTCTGATTGAGCGGGAGAGTGCGTACAGGCTGGCACAGTTGGGTGGCTCTGAACCTGAGTTGGAGATGATTCCGCGTCGCCAGTCAGAAAGTTGATGGTTCTGGTAGACACCTCGGTCTGGATTGATCATTTCCGGAGTCGGGAGCCGACCCTGGAAAAGCTTCTTGAGGCAGGTCATGTATTAATGCATCCCTTTGTGATTGGGGAGTTGGCATGCGGTAATATGAAACATCGCGAGAGCATACTTTCGCTGCTGAAAGATCTGCCGGCTGCAATTATCTCAACAGATGATGAGGCTCTATTGTATATTGAAAAGCGGACTCTGATGGGTAGAGGGATTGGTTATATTGATGTTCATCTGCTGGCCGCTGCTTCGTTGAGTGCCGGAGCTACTTTGTGGACAAGGGATAAGCGTCTATATGTTATGGCAGAGTCTTTGGGTCTTGCATGGCAGGAACCATCAGGAGATGTTTAAAAGCACCTGACTGGCTCCGGAAGTGTGGCTTCAGCCGCGCCACAGCTTGCAAGAGATACACGGCTGAAGCCGTACTCCCGAATCATGCTGAATAGCGAAAAGTGTAGCGTCCCCTTTGGCCATTCGTGGCTGAAATGATTGTGACTTTAAATGTAGGTTTTAAGGGCTTTGACCCGAATGGCACTTAGTTAAGCCCTTTCATCAGCAAAACTTTCATTTAAATAGCT
>CAYOTF010000166.1:0-5651 GCA_964406805.1 uncultured Zetaproteobacteria bacterium
ACTTGGCCTTGGAACGGATCAATTTACTGGTGAAACATGGCAATCGTAATGAGGAAGACAATGCGCCGTGGGCTCTGGCCAAGGCGGGTGATACAGCCAGACTCGATAGTGTGTTGTATCATTTGCTTGAAACGCTGCGCTTGATTGCACTGCAATTGACACCGTTTATGCCGAAAAAAATGAACCAGATGTTGAATCAGATATTGGGTGAAATGCCGGATGAAGAACACAACAAAGATACGGATCATCGTAATCTTTCATTTGTTGAACACGGTGGCTGGGGACTGCTGAAGGCCGGGCATCAATGCTCTAAACCGAAACCTGTTTTTCCTCGGATGGATTAATGACTCCACGTCGTTTGGTGCAGCGCTTTTTGCCGGATCACCGAACGATTCGGGATCACAAGGCATTAAAATGTTTTGGTACATTGCTGCATGATCCTGCGCTGTGGCATTTGAATCGCCATTCGGTTGCCAAGGCGTATTTCGTCGGGCTGGTGTGTGCGTTTATTCCGATACCATTCCAGATGGTGCTGGCGGCCGCTGTTGCAATCGTTGTACGCAGTAATTTGCCCATTTCCGTGGCGCTGGTGTGGCTGACCAACCCGCTGACCATGCCGCCGTTGTTTTATATGTCGTATAAAATTGGTGCCTGGGTATTGGGTTTACCGGAGCAGGAATTTGCCTTTGAGCTGAGCCTGGAATGGTTTAGCGAAGGCATGGCTGCGCTTTGGCAGCCCTTTCTGCTCGGTTGCGGTATTCTTGGTGTGAGCAGTGGCGTACTCGGCTATATCGGTATTAAACTGTTATGGCGCTGGATGGTGGTGCGCAGGTGGCGGCGTAGAGGGCATCACAGCTTGGGTTCGCGGCCGTAGTCGTTTGCCTGTCTGGCAGCATATTGAACAATCGATTCAGGATGCGCTCGGTAGTGCTTGCATTCTTTCCAATCAACGCCGTCTATCTGGCGGCAGTATCAATTGTGTGTATTGCATCGATAGCGGATTGCGCAGCTTTGTTGTAAAACTCAATACATTTGATCAGCGGCCGATGTTTGAAGCCGAAGCTGCGGGTTTGGCTGCGCTGGCTGCTGCTGATGCGATACGTGTGCCGCAGGTGATCTGCTTGGGGCAGGCCGCAGATCAATCGTGGTTGGTGATGGAATATATTGAATTGAGCCAAGGCGATGCCGATGCTTCGCGCTTGTTGGGGAAACAATTGGCGGCCTTGCATGCGTGTTCTGCGGAGCATTTCGGTTGGTGGCGTGATAATACCATCGGTTCTACGCCACAAAAAAATAATGTGATGGATGATTGGCCTGATTTTTTTCGTGAACGGCGCTTATCTGTTCAGTTTGAACTGGCTGCGCACAATGGTTTCAGCACCGCCTTGCAAGAAAAAGGTGAGCGCTTGATGGCGGGGCTGGATATGTTCTTTGTCGGCTACAAAGCGCAGCCATCGTTATTACACGGTGACTTATGGGCTGGAAACTGTGCCTTTGATGGAGATGGAAAGCCGGTGATTTTTGATCCTGCGCTATATTATGGTGATCGCGAAGCCGATCTCGCCATGACGGAATTATTTGGTGGTTTCGGATCAGAGTTTTATGCGGCATATCAGCATGCCTGGCCATTGCATGAGGGCTATGCGGTGCGCAAAACGCTGTACAATCTCTACCATATTTTAAATCACGCCAATCTATTCGGTGGCGCTTATATCATTCAGGCTGAGTCGATGATCGATGATCTGCTGGCTGAATGTGGCGCTGGATGACAATTATTCTCCAGCGATGGTCATGCCGGAAATGGCAATCGAGGATACGGCACTGGAGCCAAACCAGGTGAGATCGTTGCCGATAAATTCAATATTGGCGAACATATCTTTTAGATTGCCGGCGATGGTGATGCCTTGCACCGGATGACTGATTTTTCCATCCTTGATTAAAAAACCACCCGCGCCACGTGAATAATCACCGGTGACCGCATTGACACCAAAACCAATCAATTCCGTAATCAAAACACCATTTCCGATGCTGCTGATCATATCGGCCTGAGTGCTGTTGCCGGGCTGCCAGATGAGATTGGATGAGCCGATACCGATATCGCCGGTTAGGCCGCGTGAGGCACTGCCTGTCTCTGTCTGGCCAAGACGTTTGGCCACGTATCGGTCTGCCAAGAATGTGTTTAATTTACCATCGCTGATGATCTGATTTAATGAGCAGCGTGTGCCTTCACCATCGAATAAACGGTTACCCAGACCGTCGGGGTGATCGGGATTATCTTCGATGTTGATAAAATCAGGAAAGATTGATTGATTGAGGCTATCGGCTAAAAATGAGCGTTGCTGTAACACCGAACGACCATTGATGGCACCAATCAGGTGTCCGAGCAATGATGTGGCTGTGCGGGGCTCGAAGATGATCATACTCTCGCCGCTTTCCATACTGCCGGGATTAAGGCGTGCTGTGGCGCGGCGGGCTGCTTCTTCGGCAATCGTTTGTGGTGAATGCAGGTCGTCGGCATGAAAAGCACGATGCCAGGCATAATCGCGCTGCATATGTTCACCTGTACCGGCAATCACCGACACACTTAATGAGGCTGAAGCTTTGGCATATTCGGCAAAAAAACCATCACTGGACGCATAGGCCACTGAGCTATTACCAAAACAGGCATCGGCACCTTCGCTGTTGCTGATCAGACTGGAATAATCGCGTGCAAGTTGTTCACATTCCAATGCGGCGGCTTTGGCTAGCTCGAGATTCCAGCCGGAATCACTGCGGTTGTGTTTGGCTTGCCAGGCTTTTAATTCATCCGTGCCGGGATGATTGGCACCGATCGGTGGTACGGCATCGGGATCGGGCTCTGAGATACGAGCCATGGCGATGACCTGTTTGGCTAGTTTTTTGAGGCCGGATTCGGATACATCAGAGGAGGATGCAGTGGCAAAAGCCAATCCATTCGCTGTTTCGATAAAGGCACGCAGGCCAATGCCCTGTGCATCTTCGCGTTCGACCGACTCCACACAGCCGTTACGAATACTGATCGAGTCACCGGTATCACACACTGCCAAGGCATCGACATGGATAGCGCCATAGTGTTGGGCGGCTTCAATAAGTTGGCTGGATTGATCGGAAATGCTGTTGATTGTTAAGCTCATGTCTCGGTGCCTCCGACAGTTAAATCATCAATGCGAATGGTCGGTAGCCCCACACCAACCGGTACAGACTGGCCGCCTTTGCCACAGGTGCCGACACCGGGATCAAGTTCCAGATCGTTACCAATCATCGATACCTTTTGCAGCACTTCATGACCTGCGCCAATCAATGTTGCGCCTTTGACCGGATATTGAATTTTACCGTTCTCCACGTAATAGGCTTCCGATGTGGTGAAAACAAACTTGCCGGAGGTGATATCGACTTGTCCACCACCGAAATTAACGGCATAAATACCGCGATCCAACGAGGCAATAATATCATCGGGATTATCGTTGCCGGCCAACATGAAGGTGTTGGTCATGCGCGGCAATACCGGATGGGCATAGGATTCGCGGCGACCATTGCCGGTGGCCTTCATGCCCATCAGTCGGGCATTTTGTTTATCCATCAAATAGCCGGTTAAAATACCATCTTCGATGAGTACAGTGCGATGGGTGGCTGTACCCTCATCATCGATGCTGAGTGAACCACGGCGTTCGGGGATGGTGCCATCATCCACAACTGTAATGCCTTTGGCGGCTACACGTTGCCCCATTTTATCGGCGAAAACCGAGCTGCCCTTACGATTAAAGTCACCCTCTAAGCCATGGCCAATGGCCTCATGCAGCAGAATACCCGGCCAGCCGGGGCCCAATACCACAGGCATGGAGCCAGCTGGAGTATCGTGGGCATCGAGATTCAGCAGCGCCAGACGCACAGCTTCACGCACCAGCCGTTTGGCTTCTTCACCCTCTGTTAAGCGTGATAAAGCGAAACGGCCACCACCACCGGCAGAGCCAGTTTCTCGTTTACCATTCTGTTCAACAACAACGGAAATATTCAAGCGCACCAAAGGGCGAGCGTCATGCATATGACGACCATCCATGCGAATGATATGGATATCTGAAAAGGATGAGGAGACATTGGCAAAGACTTGTAACACGCGCGGATCGAGGCTGCGTGCCAGCCTATCGAGCTCCTCAAGTAATGTTTTGCGCTGCAAAAAATCGACCCCGTCAGAGGGGTTCACAGCTTGATACAGAGCCGGAGCAGTCTGGCCGGAATGAATGGAGATAGGAGCAATGCTGGAGCCGCTCTCGGCAATGGCGCGCGCCGATTTGCCGGCTTGCATCAGCGCGGCATGATCGAAACGGTCGGTAAAGGCGTGCCCCGCCGATTCTCCCTTGATGACACGCGCGCCCATGCCCTGATGGGTGGAGGCGGAAACGTGTTTGACACGCCCTTCTTCGAGCGCCAGTGATTCCGAAGCGCTGTGCTCGATATACAAATCACCATCATCGGCATGTGCAGGTAACATGCTGGAGAGGACAGATTGTAAGGTTTCAATGGCGATAGGTAGTGGGCAGGAGGTTGTCGAATTGTTTGTAGGCATGGCGGAATCGTCGGCGTTGGCTGGCTGCTGTCAAGCAAGACTGATGAATTGAATAGCGATTCAAATCGTATTGCACATTGCCTGGATTAAAAAATACTGCATTTTACCGCAAAGGATGCAGGCCATGCGGACGGAGACTTAATGCCGTTGGTTGTTGATTCATCGGTGTGGATCGATTATTTCAATGGACAATTATCCGCAAGTTAATGCGTCATTTTCCTGTTGTTACAATGCTGGAACCTGAGATGGCGACCAAGTCTGCCGAGAATTATCGCAAACTGCGTCAGCAAGGCATTACCGTTCGCAAGACCATTGATGTGATGATTGCCACGTACTGTATGAATCATGACTTTGACCCCATCGTGCAACACCTTGGTCTGCAAGCGTATTTATGCTAGTAGTGCATGTATTTCATGGGCAATGCATTTTTTCTTTTCTTCAAGCTTGCTCAAATCATAAGCGTTTTGCAGACGCAGCCATTGTGCAGCAGGTTTATGGAAAACCATCTCTAGCCGGATAGCCATCTCAGGAGTAATAGCTCCACGCCCATTTACAACCTTGGATAAAGTTTTTCGAGTTATACCCAATGCTATCGCAGCATCTTTTTGAGTTAAATTCAACTCCTTTAAGAAATCCTCTCGAAGCATTTCTCCCGGGTGGCAAGGGTTAAACATGACCATTATAAATATACCTCCTTAATGATAATCTTCGTAATTCACCAACTCGACATTTGAGCCAAGCCAACGAAAAGTTACACGCCAGTTTTTTTGAACAGTTATTGAACGCTCACCATCTCTATTGCCCTGCAATGCATGCAAATGATAAGCAGGAGAATTTAAATCCTCATCACAGATGGCGGAATCAAGATCTGATAAAACACGTCACAACTTAGGCGCATGCACGACCATAATTCCAGATTTATTTCCAGAACTGTAAAATTTCTTCAGCCCTTTATGCCGAAAGCTAATGATCATTCAACGCATAGTAACCGATAAGGTTCCTTTCAACCAGCATCAAAATAAGTTTTTGCCTTCCACTTTCGTAATTTCGCGCCCTCTGCGGTGAAATA
>CAYOTF010000167.1:0-5410 GCA_964406805.1 uncultured Zetaproteobacteria bacterium
ATCAACGATGCACCAGCCATGCAACCAGCATGCAACATCGGATCATTTTTCATTTCATCCGGCATTTCAGCGGTAGCAACCACATCCGAAATCGCCAGACGACCACCGGGTTTCAGTATCCGGAATGCATCAGCAAAAACCTGATCTTTGAATGGTGATAAATTGATCACGCAATTGGAAATGATAATATCAGCGGTGTTATCGGCCACCGGCAAATATTCGATTTCTCCGAGTCGAAACTCTACCTGTGAAAAGTTTCCTTTTTCCGCATTTTTACGTGCCTTGGAAATCATTGTCGGTGTCATATCGATACCGATCACATGACCAGTCTCACCCACTTCCCGAGCCGCTAAAAAAGCGTCAAAGCCACCACCGCTTCCCAGGTCAATGACGGTTTCACCCACTTGAAGACTGGCAATCGCACGCGGATTACCACAACCCAACCCCATATCTGCACCAGCCGGCACATTGGCCAAATCATCTTCAGAATAACCCAGACGGGTAGAAATCAACGTATTGATCGCCGCATCATCAGATACACCGCAGCAACTGGCCACCTCACCACAACAGCTGCCATCGTTACTCGCCTCTGCCACTTCAGCATACGATTCACGCACATGCTGACGCAGTTGATCCGCATTCACACTCGAGTTATTTTCACTCATGTTTTTTTCTCCGTTCCTGTTTTGTTTATAAACATACCTGATTACTTATGAAGCTCAGCCATGACGATCACCGGCATGCTATGCTAAATTTTCGAGTATATTAGCGCCCCTAACATTTTTTAAACCATCCGATAACTGGATCTTATACGTAATCAAGAAAACCTTAGCCATGAATCACACGAATTCACACGAATTAAAATTCTATGATTATTGCCTTATTCGTGTCCATTTGTGTAATTCGTGGCTTGCTTGTGTTCCATTTCTGTTGAAGTAGACCGTAAAACAGCTGAGCTTTGTACGTCATCAGGTATAAATATCGTTTAATCCAGCGCCCCGCCACAGCTGGAACCTTGCCCTGCTGTACAGCCATAACAATGATCCATCACCGTGATCGCACGTCCCGTGATATCGCGATGTATCAAATCGGCCAAATGTGTTGCATTGCCATCCTGCTCGTGTATCGGTAAATCCAACATTTGGTTAAAATCACAATCGTAAACATAACCCTTCCAGTCCACACTAATCAGGCTACGGCACATCACGCCCGCCAGGTTTTCTTCGCTGTACACCTCTTTGAGTAACTGCATATAAGACGCGAACTTACCCTGTGAAATTAATGTACTACCAAAGCGTTTTATCGGCATATTGGTAATAGTAAACAATTGATTGAACGCAATGCCGAAACGCAGTTTTAACTCGCGTTTATAATCAATCTCTAACTCCGCTTGCGCTGGAGGCAGGTTTGCCCCTTGCGGGTTATAAACCAGCGTCAAAGTCAGGTCGCTGCCTTCTATGCCATAACCAAGTTTATTCAGGCGTTGCAAGGCATCGATACTGCTGGAAAACACACCTTTACCACGTTGAGCATCGACATTATCACTCAAATAACACGGAAGCGATGCCACCACTTCCACTTTATGCAGAGCCAGGAACTCAGCCATATCGTCATAACCATCTTCTTCCAGAATGGTCAGATTACAGCGATCGATAACACGCACACCCATGGCGCTGGCCTGCTCGACCAAAAACTTGAAATGCGGATTCATTTCCGGTGCACCACCGGTTAAATCGAGTGTTTTGATCTGTTGCCCAGCCAGATAATCGAGCACGATTTGCACTGTTTGTTTGTCCATAATTTCAGTGCGGCGCGGGCCTGCCGCAACATGACAATGCAAGCAACTCAGATTACACAAGTAACCGAGATTAACTTGTAGCGTATCGATTTTGCCTCGATTGATGGCAGGAAAATCGCTTTTCAGCAATAATGGCAGTGTTGCGTGCATCGGTTGTACCCCTGTTTATTCATAGGATGGTTCAGTCGCATCCGTAATGCTTACATTACAGAGTACCCACGATGATGATCAGCCTCGATTGTTCATAAATAGTGTTTCACCCTGCTTTGCGGCTCCAAATCCAAAATAACACTCACTATAGAGCTTTTGATCTTGATTTACTCTGCGTAACCTGTGATGGGCAGGGTGCCTGAATGCCGTGGGCGCATGGATGCGCAGGAACGGTCGGTGCAAGCTTTTGAATCTGTTATTCAAGAGAGAGAGTCCGGGTTAAGATTGGTAGGCAGTGTCACCTGCGATAAATGCTTTTTTCAGTTTCCATTTGGAAATGAGTGCGCCCGTTCGATCCGAACGGGTCAAGTTAACACGTTTGAGATTGGCGTTACGAAAATCCGCATGGCGCACATTGCTGAACGATAGATTGGCTTCGTTTAACACGGCACCACGAAAATCCGTACCTTCCATATCACAGCCTTGCAGATTTGCTCCCGTAAGCTTCGCATTTCTCAAATCCAGGCCGGATAAATCCAAACCTCTTAAATCCACGCCGGATAATGACCAGCCACTGCTGATGCGCGCCTTTAATAAGGCCAGATCAATGCGAATTCCATCTTGCTTGGTATTGATCAGAATAGCTCCATCAAGCGTTGCGCCACGAATATCTGCAGCATTGAGACTAGCGCCGGAGAAATTACAATTGCTCAGGTTTGCGCCACTCAGATTCGCACCGGATAAATCCTGATTCGAAAAGTCCAAACCAGACAAGTCTAAACCGGATAAATCCGTATCCGCCAAACTCTTACCTGCCTGAATCGCAGCCTTCGCCTCTGAAACTGTCATATCCCCTCCTAGAAAAGCAGTCATATTAAAAAAAACATCACAAAATACAAGTTATGTTTGGATATTATAAGCACCGGAACCACTTAGTCAGGTTAAAAATAACCGAATGCATCAATGGTTTTAACCAAGTCTTTCACCGCCAGCATCGATTGATGCAATGCCGCAGCTTCTTTTTTGGTGAGGTCCAGTTCAATAATCGCTTCCACACCGCTACCACCGAGTTTGCACGGCACACCCAGATAATAACCATCAACTCCATACTCCCCTTGCAAAAATGCCGCGCAGGGTAATATGCGTTTTTTATCTTTGATAATCGCTTCGGCCATTTGTACGACCGATGCACCGGGTGCATAAAAAGCTGAACCTGTTTTTAGAAAACTGACAATCTCGGCACCGCCATTGGCCGTGCGCTCACAAATCGCTTCAACACGCTCAGCATCCATCAATTCGGTGATCGGGATGCCTGCCATGGTCGAATAGCGCGGCAAGGGAACCATGGTATCACCATGACCGCCCAACACGCAGGCTCCGACATTCTCAATCGACACCTGCAATTCTTCCGCAATAAATGCACGCATACGAGCCGAATCAAGCACACCTGCCATGCCGATCACCCGCTGTTTGGCAAAGCCCGATACACGTAATGCTGTATAAACCATGGCATCGAGTGGGTTGGTGACCACCAAAATAATGCAGTCAGGCGAATGCTTAACGATATTTCGAGTAACCTCGGATACGATTTTCACATTGATGCTGAGCAAATCATCACGACTCATGCCCGGCTTGCGCGCAATGCCTGCGGTAATAATGACCAAATCCGAATTCGCCGTATCGGCATAGTCCTGTGTGCCATGCACATAAGCATCAAAACCCTGAATGGGTGAGGATTCAAACATATCGAGCGCTTTGCCCTGCGGCACGCCTTCGATAACATCAATCATGACAATATCGGCCAGCTCTTTTTGTGCCGCCAAAAAGGCGGCTGTCGCACCGACATTGCCGGCACCGACAACGGTTATTTTTTTACGATGAACAGCTGATTTATTAATTCCCCGGGTTGCAGACCAACGCATAGCATCTCCTTTCACACACGATCAAAATATCTCACTGAACTATTTGAAACAACAAAGGAAAAGCATGACGGCAATCATGCCGCTAGTCCAATGGTAACTCTTCAGCATGCAAGGCAATCGCATTAAAACCCCTGCAAGCATCTTGATGTGAAACTTCAGTTTAGTAAACTCTCGCCGTAATCCTTTCCTGCTCAGGAACTGTTCAATATCAATATCCAGAATAGGAGAGTGACCATGATTAAGCATCATGCCCTTCTCATGATCAATATCAATGGCCACAACATCATTGTGCTGAGCAAGCAACATCGCGTTAGATAGTCCAACATAGCCAGTTCCAGCAATAGCAATCTTCATTAATCCAGCACTCCTTCTATGCCTTAGCATTCAAACTCAAAATCCACGACAAACACACTACTTTGTAGCTCCAATAATGGCACATCTAACTTACCCAGCATTATCCATAAAAAGAGGGTAACTATTCAGCTCACCCCTGATGTTCCCAATGACTGCGTTAAGCAAATAGTTACTTCCAATAATACAAAGCTGCTTCTCCAAGCTCTTGCTCAATTTCCAATAAACGATTGTATTTTGCAATTCGCTCACTTCGACTTGCAGATCCGGTTTTTAGATGGCCTCCATCCATGGCAACTGCAAAATCCGCCAGAAAAGTATCTTCCGTTTCCCCGGAACGATGAGATATAAAATAGCGCCATCCTGCATCGTGGCACATGCGCACTGCTTCAATTGTTTCAGATACAGTGCCAATCTGATTCAGTTTAATAAGCGCGGAATTTGCTGTGCCTTCCTCTATTCCCCGGCGAATATATTGCGTGTTTGTGACAAAGATATCATCACCAACGACTTCGATTTTTTCCCCGAGTCGATCTGTAAATTGCTTGAATCCACTCCAGTCACCTTCGGCCAAGGGATCTTCCCAAAGAATAATCGGGTATTTCGATACCCACTCTTCAGCAAGAGTAATAAGGTCATTACTTTGCATTTTACCAGCTCCTGACCATTTGAGGTCATATGAGCCTTTCATATCAACAGCGAATGAATTGGCAGCATTATCTATCGCTATTGCGATGTCCTCGCCAGGTCTATAGCCAGCCTTCTCAATGGCTTGAATAATGGTTTCTATAGCATCCTCGTTGCTGTTAAGGTTCGGTGCAAATCCCCCTTCATCACCAACACTGGTTGCAAGTCCTCGCTCTTTCAGAATCCCCTTAAGTACATGAAAGGTTTCTGCCACGTAACGGAGCCCCTCACGGAAAGTCGGTGCGCCCAGCGGAACTGCCATGAATTCCTGAAAATCTACATTGTTATCGGCGTGTTCACCCCCATTGAGAATATTCATACAAGGAACTGTCAGTCTTCTTGCCCCCGCACCACCCAGGTACTGATAAAGGGGCATATTGGCCGAAACTGCTGCTGCTCGGGCAACCGCCATGGAGACACCCAAAATGGCATTAGCACCAAGATTCGATTTGTTTGAAGTACCATCTAGTTCAATCATAGTACGGTCAATTAAGGACTCCTG
>CAYOTF010000168.1:0-4671 GCA_964406805.1 uncultured Zetaproteobacteria bacterium
CTCGCTCCAGCTATTCGCTTTTACAAATGCTGAAGTCAAGAGATCAAGAGTGGTAATTACGCATCCTCTTATGTTTTGGAGCTTGACGAAAAATATGAGGCTTTCTCAAAAAATGAATTTATTTCCGCTAATTCTAACTACATATTCCTTTGGGATAGCCAAAGTGAAAAAATAAATATAGTTCCAAAATCAGCAATGATTAGTTTCCACGTCAGATAGACACTAGCAAGAGAGTTCCAGGAAAAGGGCAGGGAAAGGGAGGAAAAGGGGGAGGAAAAGGGGACGCTACCCTTTTATGTGACTTTGAAGAGGTAGGTTTTCATAATTGAGAAAGTTATAACAGTAGGTATTGTATAAAATGAGTTACCAACCACCGTTTATGGTTACGCCGCGCATCATTGATTTGGTCGGTAAAATCAGTGAGGCGGTCGGGCGTTTGTCAGTGTGCGCCGAGAGCGACCAGGCGCTGCGTTTACGACGGATCAATCGCATTCGTACCATTCATGGCTCGCTGGCGATTGAAGGCAACACCTTGAGCGAAGAGCAGATCACAGCGATTTTAGAAGGTAAGCATGTGATCGCACCGCCGCGTGAAATTCAGGAAGTTAAAAATGCCATCATTGCGTATGATGGGCTGGATGAATGGAACCCTGAGGTCGAGTCGGATTTACTGGAGGCACATCACGTATTGATGGCGGGGTTGATCGATCAGCCCGGTATGTACCGAAATGGTGGTGTGGGTGTGATGGATAAAGGGAAAGAAGTCATCCACATGGCTCCGCCTGCAGCGCGTGTGGCAGGCTTGATGGGTGATTTGTTTCATTGGGTGAAAATATCCGAGCACCATCCTTTGATTACCAGTTCGGTATTTCATTACGAGTTTGAGTTTATCCACCCCTTTGGAGATGGTAATGGGCGCATGGGGCGTTTGTGGCAAACGCTGATATTGAAGCAGTGGAATGCACTGTTTAGTGATATGCCGGTCGAAAGCATGATTTATGAGCATCAGGAAGCGTATTATCTCGCCTTGCAAGAAAGTACGGAGAAATCGAACTCAGCATATTTTATTACTTTTATGCTGGAGATGATTGCCAATACAATTTCAACCACCCCCCAAGTCGCCCCTCAGGTCACCCCCCAAGTCAGAAGCCTGTTGGACATCATCAATGGCGAGATGAGCAGGGCGGAGATTCAGCATGCGCTGGGCTTACGTGATCGCAAGTCGTTCCGGGAGCGCTATCTGCAACCGGCACTGCAAGCCGGTGTGATTGAAATGATTATACCTGATAAACCCAATAGTCGCTTACAGAAATATCGATTGAGTGATAAGGGCAAACATTGAGCACTCTTTATCTGGAAGGAGCGGAGCGGTCGATCTGGCTGGAGAAAAGGTGGTTTTAACGGGGACATTTCAATCGATACTTGACGAAGAAACCATATTGCATTTTTTGCGATCGTTTAGGCGAGATAACACATAATCATCCACCTCCTCCTAACGGGACGGGGCAACCCTTTCCCCAACAAGGGGACTATCAGTATTTGCGCAGGCTGAGAATAGCATGGCGTATCAATTGAGAATCATCATGCAGACCTTGTTTTCCTGCTCTCTCGCCGGATAGATGTATGGGCTTGCCAATGACAATCTTGGCACGGCAGCGGCGGTAGAAGGGTTGCCATAGATGAATGTGATCAAACGGCCATACGCCGGAAACGCGAAATGGAATGATCGGCGCACCCGTCTCGCGGGCGATTAAAGCTGCACCGGGCATGATGCGGTGCAATGGAATGGGGGGGTTGGCCGCACCTTCGGGAAACAGGCACAACACATTGCCAGCTTGTACCACTTCAATGGCTTTGCGTAAGGCCTGGCGATTGGCTCCGCCCGGATTCACAGGTATTGCGCCGACCGCATCAAAGCCTCGGCGGGCATACCACATTTTTTGGTAATATTCGCGTGCCATCAGAAATGAAACAGGCCGATTGACACTGGCTTGTAGCAGCAATGGATCGAGGCCACAGAGGTGATTGCCGACCAGAATAAGTGAGCCTTCGGGTAAGAGATGCTCATCGTGGGATAAATGATGCCAGCTACGACAAAAACATTGGTTGATGCGACGCAATCCCTTCCCGGGTCCGACATTTCGATTTGGCTTATTCATGTTGGAATGATTGCTGTTTCGATATATTTTACAATCACGAGTTGTATGTTGCCCTGTTGAAGTGGATTGGGGGGTGTAAGCATGCGTTCATATCGGGCTACTAAACGGCATTATTCCAGGCTCGATTGCTTGTGATGGAGGTTCTATGCCGCGTATCGAAAAAACACGGTTTCAAAATTCAACCGGTGAATGCTTGTCGGCGCGCATGGATTGGCCGGATGCTGATGTGCAGTTGGCCGGGCGCGACTTTATTATCAAACAGCAATTTATTGATGATCTGGAACAAGCCTCGGTGGCCGAGGATATTGCTGGTTTAAACAAGGCATTGCTGGTCATGCATGCAGCACGGGATGATACGGTGGCTATTGCCAATGCTGCGCAGATATTTCAACTCGCACATCATCCGAAGAGTTATATTTCGCTCGATCAGGCCGATCATTTGATGAGTAAACCTGCAGATGCAACGTATGTGGGGCAAATGATTGCAGTCTGGGCGAGGCGTTATGTTGACTCGCTATAGTGCTGTTGGAATGATCATCTGTAAGGTGAGCTAGCAAGTGGAGGACAAAAGGCCATGTATTCTATGTCATCTATGTCATTGCGTCCTGTATTATCAAACTGTTTTGTGCTCATGCTGTGGTTGGCGTTATCCGGCTTTACGTTGTCACCATCGTTGATTCCGCGCGATCAGATTCTTGCCGGTGGTCCGCCGAAAGATGGTATTCCTGCCCTGAGCTATCCGAAGATGGAAACCAGCGATGCGGCAGATCGCTGGTTGGCGGATAGTGATTTGGTATTGGGTGTGGTGGTCGATGGTCTGGCCAGAGCTTATCCCATTCGAATTTTAAACTGGCATGAAATTGTTAATGATAAAATTGGGAATCATGCCTTTGTTGTGACCTATTGCCCGCTGTGTGGCAGTGGCATGGTGTTTGATAGCGCCGATCAGTTTGGTGTGTCCGGCTTGTTGTATCAGTCCGATGTGCTGTTGTATGACCGAAAAACAGAGAGTTTATGGTCACAGTTGATGATGCAGGCTGTGACCGGCTCGCGAATGGGTGAAAAACTTGTCCCCATGCCTATTCATCATGCTTCATGGCAGGCTTGGAAGGAGACGCATCCGCAGACGATGGTTTTGTCACGCGATACTGCATATCAGCGTGATTACAGTCGCAATCCTTATGTCGGTTATGAGGCTAGTTCCGCCACATATTTCCCGATCAATCATCACGATTCGCGTTTGCATGCCAAAACATGGGTGCTTGCTTTAAGCATGGCAGGGCGGCACAAAGCATGGCCGATCACGCGTTTAATCAAACAAGGCACGCATCGCGAACGTTGGGGTGATATTGAATTAATGTTTGAAATTCAGGGCGATTCGATAGTGGTGAAAGATGCTGTTTCCAACCAGAGATTGCCTGCAACACGCTTATACTGGTTTGCCTGGAGTACCTTCCACCCCAAGACCGAGCTTTAAACAAGGGCACGAAAATAGAGCCTGTTGATTTAAAGTAATCAATGCGTGTTTATTGGTATGCGTTTGCGGTTCGACTTTACTAAGGAGCCTTCATCACAAACGATTCAAAATTTTCAGGGGTGATTATTGTTGTCTTACAATTCGGGTATGCCTTGGTAAACGTCTTTGAAAATCGAGCTTTGGCCTTTGGATTCCATTTGAATTCCCACGCATGCAGTTGTCCATCTGCCTCTTCAAGATAATCAATTTCCTGTTGTTGAGTCGTACGCCAGAAAAATATATCGGCATGCTGCTGCTGGTTGGCCAGATATTTCATGCGTTCGCAAACCAAAAAATTTTCCCATAAGGCTCCTGTATCGGTGCGCAAATCCAGGGGTGAAAAATTACCAATTATGGCGTTGCGAATACCGGTGTCATAAAAGTAAATCTTGCGCCCTTTTTTAATTTCATTGCGAACATTTTTGCTATAGGCGGTTAGCTTGAAAATGACAAAGGCTTTCTCCAGCAGGTCGATATATTTTTCGACTGTATTGGCATTCACACCAACAAGCCGCGCCAACTCCTGATATGATACTTCACTGCCTAGTTGCAGAGCCAAAGCTCTTAATATCTTTTCTAGAACAACCGGCTTTTTAATGCCCTCCAACATTAATAAATCCCGGTATAAATAGCTGCCGGATAGTTCTTTTAAACGTTCTTTGGCGCTGTTCGGGTGGGTGACTATTTCAGGGTAGTAGCCAAACAGCAGGCGGTGGTGAAGCAGACGTTTTTCTTCCAGCCAATCATGGTGGTGAACCATTTCTTCAAATGATAAGGGGTAAAGGTGATGCTCCCATTTGCGTCCGGTCAGCGGTTCGTTCAGTTGATTAGCCAGTTCAAAGGATGATGAGCCCGTTGCCACAACCTGAATGGTGGGCAATTGATCCGCAAATAATTTCAGCACAAGACCTATATCTGGCACTCGCTGAGCTTCATCCAGAAAAACCACTTGATGATCACCAACCAACAGGCGTAATCGTGATGCGGTCGCATCGG
>CAYOTF010000168.1:4702-5393 GCA_964406805.1 uncultured Zetaproteobacteria bacterium
CATCAGCATTCAAAAACAGTGTTTTTTTGTTCAGTTGTTTCAACATGTGCTGCAACAGTGTTGTTTTGCCGGTCTGCCTGGAACCAAACAGCAAAATTACTTTGCCTTGAAACATGTTCAGGCCAATCTGATGCATCATTTTTCGATCTATAAACATAATAATAAAACCTCTAAATAATTAATTATTATGTTTATAGTTTATTTATGCAAGTGTGATGACACTTGCAAATCAACGGTGAGCTGAATAATTACAAAAGCCATATCATCATTGAGCCACTCGGGCGTTTGCAAGTGGCTCAGTAGATTAAAACCCAAGGTTCTTGGGTTAAAATCTCGATTAACTTTCTGGACGTAAAATCACACACGATAGCGGTGGCAAGGTGATATTGATTGAATAGGGTTGATCCATCCACGCCTGATGCTCGGCGTTGATGCCACCTGCGTTACCAATATTGGAGCCACCGTATGCTTCGGCATCGGTATTCATGATTTCCTTGTAGTGGCCGGCCACTGGTGCACCAAGACGGTAATCGTGGCGTGGTACGGGCGTTAAGTTCAGCGCGACGACCACAGGGCCGCCATTTTTATCACGACGGATAAAGCTGAGAATCGATTGATCGGCATCGGTGCAGTCAATCCACTGGAAGCCGGCTGGAGCGAAATCGATTTCATGCAGGGCGGGTACATCCTT
>CAYOTF010000169.1:0-5330 GCA_964406805.1 uncultured Zetaproteobacteria bacterium
CCCTTGGGAACAAAAATGCCTGAATTTGAGGTAAAAGATCCACAAGGAAAAACATATAAAGGCAATGAGCTCTATGGAGAAAAAGGGCTCTTGATTAGTTTTACCTGCAACCATTGCCCGTATGCGATTGCGGTATGGCCGCGCTTGATCCGCCATGCAGCAGCGTTGAAGGCGATGGGGGTGAATACGATTGCGGTGAACCCCAACATTCATCCGGCCTATCCGGCCGATGGTGTGGCTGCGATGGTAGAGAAAATAACACAATGGGGTATTGATTTTCCGTATTTGGCCGATGAGGATCAATCTGTTGCGCGTGCCTTTGATGCCCAGTGCACACCGGATCTGTATATGTTTGATGCCGATGGGAGACTTTATTATCATGGTCGTATTGATGATTACTGGAAGGATGAGAGCAAGGTGACGAACGAGGAATTGTTACCAGCGGCTGAATCACTTGTGGCAGGGGGACCTGCGCCGCAACTGCAACACCCAAGCATTGGTTGCTCTATTAAATGGCTGGATGAATAGCTTTTCATTGGATTGCTGTGCTGTGGGCTGAATCGCTGTGAGATGGGCTGTGCTTGGAGCTATAACGTGGGGCTTGCATAATTAACACTAGACCCTATGCTTCGCCTCGTTAAAAGTGAGCTCCTGCTCGCTTTTTTTCGTTTTAAGAAGGTAGGTTAAGGCATTGGAATCAGAGATTGAAACATTGTTGCAGCCGATTACGGATGAGCTGGGCTTGGATATACTCAAGGTAAGTCTGGGTGGCGGTGGGCGCAGTCAGATGCTCAAAGTGGTTGTGGATCAGACTGGCGGTGTGGGTGCGGATGCATTGGCGCGCGTGAGTCGTGGCTTAGCTTTGCAGATGGATGCAGAGGATTTGATTAAAGGTGCTTATCGGCTCGAAGTAACATCGCCGGGGCTGGATTGGCCGCTGGAGACTGAAGCTGATTTTGTCCGTCACCAAGGCGAGTGGATCAAAGTATCGTTTTTGGAAGGTACGAGCTGGGAAGGGCGGAATCTTGGGCCAGTGAAAGATGTTGATGCAGATGCCGCTGTTTCAAATATTTCAGATGTCAGTTTTACGTTATTGATTGAAGCCAAGAAGGCTCGGGACAATCGCCAGGAAGTGATTTCCATGCGCGAAGTGCAAAAAGTAGTGCGGGCAATAAATTGGTCAGAAGTGTCGCGTAATTCGTGATCTTGTAACGAGTTTGAGTTTGCTGGGATTGAGTAAAATAGTAATGAAGGGTGAGAGAATGCAGTCATGAATGTAGAAATATTACAGGTTGCCGATGCGGTCGCACGAGAAAAATCAGTTGAACGTGAATTGGTTTTGGAAGCGATGGAGCAAGCGCTGAAAACTGCTGCGCGCAGAACCTATCCGGGTAAAAATGTTGAGGCCGTGATTGATCGTACGACGGGCGAAATTCGTTTGTGTCATGTGCGTACTGTGGTTGAAGAAGTCGAAGAAGAAGAAAATGATTTGACACTGGAGCAGGGTAAGGAGCTGGATGCTGAGGCTGAGATGGGTGCTGAATTCCGTTCGCCATTGGCTCCGATTACCTTAGGCCGCATTGAAGCCCAGACTGCCAAACAGGTGATTAATC
The DNA here is from genome assembly GCA_964406805.1 of uncultured Zetaproteobacteria bacterium. Taxonomy (GTDB): domain Bacteria; phylum Pseudomonadota; class Zetaproteobacteria; order Mariprofundales; family Mariprofundaceae; genus Mariprofundus. The sequence continues at coordinate 1,614 of CAYOTF010000169.1, forward strand.
AGAAAATCCGTGAAGCCGAACGTGATCGTGTTATTGCGGAATATGAGCCGCGTGTGGGTGAGTTGATCACCGGTATCGTCAAACGTGTTGAGCGTGGCAATGTCTATGTTGATTTAGGGCGTGGCGAAGCGGTGATGTACCGTGAAGATTTGCTGCCACGCGAATCATTCCGTCAGGGTGATCGTGTGCGGGCTTATTTGCGTGAAGTACGCAATCAGAGCAAAGGCCCGTTGGTATTTGTATCGCGTTCGGATGCTGGCATGGTGTTGCGTTTGTTTGAACAGGAAGTGCCGGAAGTGCAAGAAGGTACGGTGACCATTCAGGCGATCTCCCGTGATCCGGGTTCACGCAGCAAGATTGCTGTGATTTCAACCGATCCTACGGTTGACCCGGTGGGTGCATGTGTGGGTATGCGTGGTGCGCGTGTGCAGGCCGTGGTGAATGAACTGCATGGTGAGAAGATTGATATTATCGAGTGGACTGAAGATCCAGCGGCCTTTGTAGTCAATGCGCTGGCTCCGGCTGAAATTGAACGTGTATTGGTGGATGAAGCCAGTAATACTATTGAAGTGGCTGTGAGCGAAGAAAATCTGGCCATTGCTATTGGTCGCCGTGGTCAGAATGTGCGCTTGGCTTCGGAGCTCTCCGGCTGGAATATTGAGTTGATGAGTACCGGTGAAGAAAAAGAGCGTCGTGTTGAAGAAGTGGCAAAAGCGCGTTTGATCTTTCAGGAAGGCCTCGATGTGGATGCAGACTTTGCTGCCGTATTGGTGGGTGAAGGCTTTTATAGCATGGATGAGCTGGCTTATTGTGCGCTGGAAGATATTTCCGGCATCGAAGGTTTGGATGAAGAAATTGCTGCAGAGCTGCAAAATCGCGCTCGTAACACCTTGCTGGATGCGGCATTGAAGCAAGGCGAAGAAGAAGGCGAAACGAAACTCTCCTTGCTTGATCTGACCGGCATGACACGTGAAATTGCCGAGCAGTTGACGGCGCGTGAGATGAGTAATGTGGGTGCCTTGGCTGATGTGGCGGTGGATGAGATTGAAGATATTGAAGGTTTAACTCGTGAACAGGCTGAAGCGTTGATTATTGCAGCGCGCCAAGCATCCGGTTGGTTTGATTGATTGATCGCTGTTTGATGTTGATGGCAGATCATGGTTGAGAAGACTGCGATGAGGACATGCATGGGCTGCCGGGAATCAAAAGCCAAGCAGGCTATGTTACGCTTTGTGGTGGATGGTGATGGTTTAATTTGGCCGGACTTGATGCAAAAAGCACCGGGTAGAGGTGTGTATCATTGCATGGAAGATGTATGTCTGGGGCGTATGAACGATAAACGTTTGCAGGCTTTAAAAGCAAAGTTCTCGATTGTTTTGCCGCAGTGGAATGATGTGTTGCAACGCATTGCATCGGGTTTGCAGCTGCAGTTGAAGCGTATGCTGAGCAGGCAGCGCACATCGGCTGCGATTGGCAGGGATGCAGTGATGCATCGACTATGGAATAATGCGCCGCTGATGCTATTGCGGGCGGCGGATGCAGGTGATGCTCTGGTGCGCCAGAGTGATGCTGGATTGGAAAAAAGGATACAGGCAGGCAATAAGTCCTTGTTGCTAACTGTGTCATCCCGGCACTGGCTGGGTGAGATGTTTGGCCGTGATGATGTGGCGATTGTAGCATTGGATGCTGCAGGATCTGCGGCAGCAACGGTAAAAAAGTTACAGATATATTGTGTCTGGTTTGGGCGCATAAAGGTGTTGGGTAATAGATGAAGCGTATTCTTGATTTGGCGAAAGAACTGGGTGTGGACGCGGCAGAAGTGCAGCGGATTGCTGTGCAGTGTAATGTGGTTGTGCACGGACCAACGAGCACACTGGATGCAGATGATCAAAACAAGATTCGAGGTGCGGTGAAAGAAGCCGCCAAACCGCAGGCCAAAAGCGGTGGTGGTAAAACATTGACCTTGAATCGTCCCATGGTGGCCGGTCAAACACGGCCGGGCAGTAGCCAGGTTGAAGGGCGTGGCAGGACAGTAGAGGTGGCGGTACGTCGTCGCCATGCTGTAGCACCTAAGCCTAGCTCCGCAGCCAAGGCTCCGGTTCAGAAACCTGTTGAAAAAGCGATACCTGTTGTAAAACAGAAACTCACACCTGCACAGCGTGCGGCTGGTGCCGTTGAAAAGAAAAAGCAGGATGCCGAGATTCTGGCGCGTGAAAAAGCGACAGCGCAGGCTGCTGATGCAGCCAAGGCTCAGGCGGCCAAGATTCAAGCAGCCAAGACTCAGGCCGAGGCCGCAGATGCAGCGGCTGCGAAACCAGCAGTACAGAAGCCAGCAGTACAGAAACCAACAGTACAGAAATCAGTAGCACCGAAACCATCGATTGTGAAACCTGCGATTGCCAAGCCAACAGCTAGCAAGCCAGCGCCAGCTAAATCGACCATTACGATGCGGGCAGCAAAACCTGCGGATATCGCCAAAAAGGCAGTGGCTCCGAGTGCTGCGCGACCAAGTGGTGGTGTGCAGAGTGCTAACCGTCCAGTGATGGATAGATCAAACAGAACTGCCACGAATCAGCCTGCAGGCAATCGCCCCTCGGCAGATCGTCCTGCCGGTCGCGGTGCAAACGAAAGAACGGCTGGTAATCGTGCTACTCCAGGCAGCAATCAGCCTGGCGCGAATCGTCCTGGCATGAATCGACCTGGTGCGAACCGACCTGGAACGAACCGACCTGGAACGCATCGCCCAGGCATGAACCGTCCGGGTAATGCAGCTCGGCCAGGTGCCGGCAGACCAACAGGTGCCGGTCAAACAGCACATAAAGGCCCGCGTACAACCATTCGTCGCGGCCTGACACCGGCTCAGATTGCGGCATCGAAAGCGCCACGCTCGTCGGTAAAACAGATTGAGAAGAAAATCTCTGAGGAACGTGCTGCACAACGTCGTAGCAATAATCGTCCCAATCAGTCGCGGCCAGGTGCACCGGCACGACCGGGACAAGGTGGGCCAAACCGTGCGCCTTCAGTCGCCGTTGCTCCGGGCGCAGGCGCTCCGCCAGCACCAGGTGCACAGCAGCGTCGCAGAGGGCCGGGTGGTGTGCGTCCAATCCGTCGTTTATCGCCGGCAGAAAAAGCAGCCAGACGCGCCTATTCGAGCAAACGTAATGAAGTGCTCTCACCTGAACAGGAAGAACGTCAAGCTAGACTGGCGCGTGGTGCAGGATCGAAACGTTTCAGCAGCACCGTCACCAAAGATGATGAGGATTTTGTCATCCGTACGGTGGAATTCACCGATCCGATTCTGGTGTCAGAACTGGCCAGTCGTATGGCCTTCAAGAGCTCTGAAGTGGTCAAGAAATTGTTTGAAATGGGTATTATGACGACAGTGAATGAAAGCATCGATGGTGATACTGCGACCTTGATTATTGAAGAATTCGGTCACAAAGCCAAATTGATCAATGCAGCTGCAGTGGAAGATGTGCTGGTGGAAGATGTATCAGACGATGATGAAGGTGATTTGGTGCCGCGTCCGCCGGTTGTGGTGGTGATGGGGCATGTCGATCACGGTAAAACATCGATCCTCGATGCCTTGCGTAAAGCCAATGTAGCCGGTGGCGAAGCCGGTGGCATTACCCAGCATATTGGTGCTTACATGGTCAAACTCGATAGTGGCGAGCGTGTTGTATTTGTTGATACACCGGGTCATGAAGCCTTTACCAG
>CAYOTF010000170.1:0-5201 GCA_964406805.1 uncultured Zetaproteobacteria bacterium
GAGAAATACACCAGTCCTGAATATTGCGCATCCACTCAAAATAGGTCTTTTCCCAGTATTGCGGGATAAACCGAATCTCACCATCTTCCACCGCTTTAATCGCAGGCGCAGCCAACGGCTTAATATCCACATACCATTGGTCGGTCAGATACGGCTCCAGCACCGCATGCGAACGATCACCACGGCCAATCTGATGGGTGTGTTCTTCGATTTTGTGCAATAAACCTTCGGCATCCAGATCCGCCACCACATGTTCACGCGCTTCAAAGCGCTCCATGCCGCGATATTTTTCCGGCACCACCGCATCATCGAGCAAATGCGCACGCGGTGTGAGAATATTGATCATCGGCAGATTATGGCGTTTACCGATTTCATAATCGTTAAAATCATGTGCCGGCGTAATTTTCACACAGCCTGTACCAAACTCCGGATCAACATAATCATCGGCAATCACCGGAATGGTGCGGCCGGTCAATGGTAAAATAAGTTCCTTGCCAATCAGGGCTTTATAACGCTCATCGTCCGGATGCACGGCTACCGCTGCATCGCCAAACATCGTTTCAGGACGGGTCGTGGCCACAATCACATGTTTGGAAGGATCATCTGCATGCGGATAACACATGTGCCAGAAATGCCCCTTCTCCTCTTCATGCTGCACTTCGAGATCGGAGACAGCCGTTTCCAGCACCGGATCCCAATTGACCAGACGTTTGCCACGGTAAATCAGTCCTTCTTCATACAGGCGCACAAACACTTCTTTGACTGAACGCGATAAACCTTCATCGAGTGTGAAGCGTTCACGCGACCAATCGCACGATGCACCGAGATGTTTCAACTGATTGACGATCGTGCCGCCAGATTCCTCTTTCCATTCCCACACACGATCCAAGAAACGCTCACGTCCCATATCCCTGCGGTGCAAACCTTCTTTATCCAGAATACGCTCCACCACCATCTGGGTTGCAATACCGGCATGATCCGTACCCGGCTGCCACAAGGTCGATTTACCCTTCAAACGCTGCCAGCGAATCAAGGAATCCTGAATGGTAAAGGTAAACGCATGCCCCATGTGTAAGCTGACGGTCACATTCGGCGGCGGAATCTCGATGGCGTAGGAATCTTCAGCCTTGTCACTATCAATCTCTTTCGGGCGAAACGCATCCGAATTTAGCCATTGATCATTGATGGCAGGTTCAACCGCTTGTGGGTCATAGGTTTTCGCTAGCTCGTGCTGGCTCATGGGGGCTTTTCCTCAGTCGTTCTTATTTGAAGCACCGCATGCTACGTCTCACCACCCGTCCGGCAACCTCAACGGCGGATCAACGCAGGGCAATCGCATTAAACGTCAAAAGATGCTCACCGCAAAGTACGCAAAAGGTAAAGGGAAGCATCCCGTTTATCAGATGATTGCAAGACTTGACCCCGGTGCTGCAAAAAGTGGTGCATGCGTAACTGAAATCTATCCGAATTCATCAAGAATTAAATCGCATGACTTTTTTATTGATCTGTTCATGTATGAGCTGGCTTATAGCTGCTGCTTTGTACGGCTTATAAATCACAGGCGCATCGATTATATTCACATCGCCATCCAGAGCGCTTTCCCGATCATATCCGGTTAAAAGAATGATCTTCGTGTCAGGCCGTATAGTTAAAATCTTTACTGCCGCCTTCATGCCAGTTAACCCCGGCATCACCAAATCCAGTATTACAACGCATATTTCATTGGCATGTTTCTCAAACGCCGCTACTGCTTTCAGCCCATCTTCGGCAACAAGTACGTTGTAACCAAAAGACTCAATAATATCTTTTTGAACCTGTAAGAGTTGCAGGTCATCATCAGCGACTAAAATTGTCTCCCCATGACCTGCGTGTGTCTTTGCATCCTCAGCGACTGTTTCAACGGTTGTTTCAAAATCAATGGGAAGACAAATGCTAAATTCAGAGCCCCTGCCAACTGCACTGTCTACAGATAAATACCCTCCTGCCTGTTTAACGGCTCCATAAGCCATTGAAAGCCCAAGGCCTGTCCCTTCTTCGGCATCTTTAGTTGTAAAAAATGGATCAAATATTCGCTCCATTATATTTTTTGGCATACCACAGCCGTTATCTTTAACAGACAGGCAAATGTATTTTTCATCAGTCATATCATGATTGCCACGCATAAGCTTCTCATCATTATCAAGAATACTTATTTCAAGTGTAATACGTGGGGATTCAATGCCTTTTAAGGCGTGGCGGGCATTGTTAATGAGGTTGATCAGGATTTGCTGAACCTGAGTTTCGTTCCAGTGCACATACATTTCTTCTCCGTTAGAAATGAATTGAAGTTCAATTGTGGCTGGTATCATAGAGCTTGCCATTTGGCAGGCACTTTGAACACATTGATTCAATTCTACCGAGTTCATCAACACCGTGTCATTACGCGCATAACTTAATACTTGCTTGATATGAATAGCCGCCTTGTCACAAATCCCCTGAATTGCCAAGGCATGTTTTATTACCTTTTCCTGATCATCAGGCACTTTATTTAACAGATAGGCGTTTCCTATGATACCGGCAAGTGCATTATTGAAATCATGTGCAATACCGCCAGCAAGCGTGCCAAGTGCCTCGGTCTTTTGAGCCTGGAAAACTTGCGCTTCCAATGCCTTGTACTCGGACATATCTCTCTGGTTAGCAACGTAGTGTGTAATGGATCCTGCCTGATCAAATATTGGAGCGATCGTCATCAGTGCCTGATATAATGAACCATCCTTTTTCCGGTTGGTCAACTCCCCCTTCCAGACCCTGCCACTGGAAACTGTAGACCACAGATTTTCATAAAATGCTTTATTCTGTTTGCCACTGCTTATCATGGATGGATTATTCCCCACTGCCTCTTCAGCAGAATATCCAGTCATCTGGCAGAACGCATCATTCACAAATTCGATGATTCCGTCCGTACTGGCGACAATTGCAGCCTCCCCTGAACATGCCAAGGCCTGAGTCAGCTTCATAGACTGCTCCAGCGCCATAGCCTGTCTTTTATTGCTCTGCTTCAGCAAAAGGAGCAAGCATGAAAATGCAAGAAAACTCAATCCGAACAACACACGAAAAACATTACGCTGCCTTTCAAGACTGAGTGCAACACCTTCATGCACCTGCTCATCAATTTCTTCAGCCATCATTTCCGCATTGAAAAACAGGCCATCATGAACCATATCTTCCTGCACATCCCGGTTCAGGGTGGCATAATTTTTTTCAAGATAGTTTGATAAATCGTTAAGACTTGTTTTTAGTCTGTTTATAGATGCTGGCAATATATGGTGATCATTAAGCTGACCGGACACTCGCCCCATTTGAATATGTTCACCATTCAAAAAAACAGCGCTCTCATTTATTTTTGTGACCAATGACATGACATAATCTCTGTCGAGAGACGCTTGGCTATTTTCTGTCTGTTCGTGAATCAAGTAGTGAGCTTGAGAGAGGTCAACCCTGAGCTGCATGACTTTATCAACCAATAAGGCAGTATTCCTTAACAGTTTTTGGCTGGACTGTTGAGTCCAGCCCAAAATCAACAGGCCGATAACAAGACCCAAGCCCAACATCATGATGGATCTATTTCTGGCAAAACCATTAGTATTCATTGTGTCACTGCAATATCATCATACAAAATATCCATCCAAGGTCTCCAGAGCACCTAAGTAGAAGGTATTATCTTCTGGATGTGAATAGGAATAGCTCCTGTTTTTAAAGATAGCTATTTCATTTTCGATTCAGGAACCGATGATGCCTATCCAGTTTACAGACGTTATAAATTTTATTATCATAATATTGAGGTTAAAAACAGTGATGCGCATTCAACTGGTTAGTGAAGCGGCTTTAATTCGCAGAGGCCTACAATACTTGCTGGATAACGAAGCAGATTTAAACGTGTTGCCTGAGGTTAAATGCTCACCACCATCCTGCTACCAAGTTTGCTTCACTCCCGGAACCGATGTGGTTATTATGGATACCACCTCGGGTCAATACAGCTGTATTGATTGTATTCGTCAAATTGTTAAACGCCATCCAGAGTCAAAAATAATAGCCCTTATCTGGAAGGATCACTTTACACAGATCAATGAAGTGATGAACAATGGTGCGAAAGGGGTGCTTTCAATGGAAGCAGATCCATCATTACTGGTACAATGCTTACGAACAGTTATGGCTGGAAAACAATTCATTGATCCTTCTCTGGCAAAAGCCATGCAAGCGATGCCTTTTCAAAACTTGGAAAATCCGTTTAGCATTCTTTCAGTAAGAGAAAACACAGTGCTACAATTGCTTTTAAACGGTCACAGCACCGAAGACTGTGCGACCAGATTACATATCAGCAAAAAGACAGTCGCCAACCACTACACGAATATCAGGAAAAAGTTGGCCGTTAATAATTTAGGGCAACTTACTCGCCTGGCTATCCGCCACAAGCTTATTAATTCATAGTTCAAGTGCTATTCCCATAGCACTTGAACCTCAACGGCGGATCAATCCTCATTCTGACATTCGGGACAAATACCATGCGATACTTTCGAGTTGGTATGATCGCGAATATACACATCCGGATGATGCCATTGGTGCTCATCATCACGAATCTTCTTGCAGCATGCACACATCGGCAACCAGCCTTTTAACTCCTTCACCTGCGATAATGCCTCATTCAATGCCGCTTGTTGCCGATAGCCCTTCTCTACCAGACGCAACAAAACAGAAATGACAGGAAAGCCAACAGCCGTGGCAATAAACAAATCCGAATAAAACCATCCGTCATACATTTCAACCTGCAATAACACGGCGTAATAAATGTAATCAATTAACGTGGCTGTAAAAATGGCGATAACCACCATCACAAGAGTGGAAACAAACACACCATAACGCAGTGTCATTTTCTCCAGCAGGTTTAACATTGAAATAATGGCATTAAAGCAGCCACATCAAAACGGCAAGCGCATGGCGCGACACAAAAAGCGCATAAGCGGCGTACCCGCAACAAAATAATCACACACCATATCGGCAAAGTCCGGCTGCTCAATCAAGGCAGGTGCAATCTCACTGATGGCAATAAAATCTTTACGCCGAAGATCTGTAATCATGGCATGATCACGATCAAAACCACGTGGTGCGGTTTTAAGACTCTCGCCAGATAAATGAAACCAGCGACTTCGGTGAAGCCTGGCACG
>CAYOTF010000171.1:0-5193 GCA_964406805.1 uncultured Zetaproteobacteria bacterium
ACCCTAAGCAACCCACAACGCAAAGCCCTCAAAGCCAAGGCGCACCACCTTAAAACACTCATTCAAATCGGCCAAAAGGGTATTACCGATAGCTTGATCGAAGAAACCATCCAGACTCTGGATCGGCATGAATTAATCAAGGTACATATCGCCAGCGATGATCGTCAGCAACGTGATGATGCCGCCCAGCAACTCGCTTCGCGCTGCGATGCAGTCATCGTCAACCAAATCGGTAAAACATGCGTATTGTATAAACCGAGCAGCGACTCCGCATGAGCAACGGCAGCGACAAAATAAACGAGATTCTGCAATCCGAGTTTCAGCCCACATCGTTGCATATTGACGATGAATCATGGAAACATGCAGGGCATGCTGGCGTAAAAGAACATGGCGGAGGCCATTTTGTCGTGCATATCACCGCAGAATGCTTCCAAGACCTGCCTCGCACCAAAAGCCATCGCATGATCTTTAAAGCTCTCGAGGCACTATTCCCCAGCACTATCCATGCCTTAAGCATTAAACTTGGATAAGTAACACCCCTTCCACTCTGGCCTGATTCTTGCAAGCACCCTGCATAATAGCATTTAGCATAGACTCGTACAGAAGATAGAGCAGGGGTAAGCATGAAGATTCATAACACTACACCAGTCGGCGGCAAAACTACGCGCAAAACCACCCGCAGCAGCACAAACGGTGTTTTTGGTCAGGTACTCGATGCCGAAACAGCCTCAGATCACGCCACTGCGGATCAATCCGATCAGCCTTGTTCGAATCAACCGAACCCATCGCAATCCAATCAAAACCAATCAACCAATGCCCCCCCCATGCAAGAGGCATGGCACACCCTAAGAGAAAGCGTTTCCCTGCTTGATGAAGCCATACATTGCATTGAAGCCGGAGACAGCCCGCCCCAGCAACTCATCCACGATATCGAACAGTTGCGCGCCCTGCTACGCCAACAAGTCAGCTCCGGCAGTGCTGCGGTGGAATTAAAGCAGGCCGACACACTCTTGGCCGTTGAGGCAGAACGCATCCGCGCCATGCAATCCTGAAGCGAGCAATATCATGAATCAAACCGACTTGATCGACCAAGTATTGGAAGGCATGGACGAAATACGCCCTATCGCCATCGCTGCCCGACCCGATGATCTGGAACTGCGCGCCACAACCCGCCGCATGATTTCGATTTTAGAAAAAATTAAACAGGCTCCTGCCATTCCAGCGCCAACCTACCAATGGTTGAGCCAGCTGACATCGAAATTGCTTGATGCCGAACATGGAGCGTTACTGAAGCCCAATGCCGATGGTCTAATCCCCGAACCGGCTCAGCAAGCCCTACAACAGCACATTGAGCAACGTCAAATGTTGCTGATGCAGGCTCTGCAGGATATTCCCTCAACCCACTTCTTGTTGGATCAAAGCAGTGAAATGATTGGCCAAAAAGCCAAAGCCGATGAACCCCTGCAACGCAGGGCACGTCATTTGGTTCAGTTGTTACGTGAGCATTTGCAACACGACAACGATTTAAAACATGAGCTACAGCAGTTGATTGATGATTTCACCCCGTCGCTGTCTGCCATATCCAGCGTACTCGAACAGGCTGGCGAAGACTCGCCCGAGTTGAAACACGCCCAGCAACTGCTCGCTCAAGCCCTGCCTGAGAACACTGAAAAAGCCCGGGCATTATTGCAAAGCGCGCATCAGAGTATTTTACAAGCCGGCAACAGATTAACCTCGGCGACAGAAAAGTTGAATAAGACCATTCAAACCCAGGTGGAAAAACTATCGAGTCTGTCCAACAAGCTGGAGCAGGCCGAATCCGAAGCCCGCAACGATCCGTTAACCGGCCTACCCAACCGCCGCCGTCTGGCTGAATTTCTAGGACAATTAGGGCAAACAGGCTTTTGCTTTCTAGTCATTGATATCGACTTCTTCAAAAACGTTAACGATACCTACGGCCATGATGTCGGTGATGAAATCCTGCAACAACTGGCCATATTGTTGCAAAACCATGTGCGCACTACCGATCTTGCCGCCCGCATCGGCGGTGAAGAATTCTGCATTGTATTTGCCGCCGCAACCACCGACACCAGCTTCAAACTGGCAGAAAAACTACGTCAGGCCATTGCTGCTTTCTCATTCACCACCCAGCAAGGGACACTCAATATCACCGCCAGTATCGGTCTGGCTGAGCATATCGCAGGTACCACTGCCGGCAGCACCTTCAAAGCCGCCGATAAAGCGCTCTACACATCCAAACACAATGGCCGTAACCGAGTCAGTATCGCGACAAGTTAGCAGGCATAAAAAAAGCCCCCATAGTGAAACCATGGGGGGCTTTTTTATCAACACTGTTAAATCACTCTCCTGCAGCATTCGCCTTGTTTTTGCTTTCGGATCGAATCGTTTCGCGATGCCTGCGATAGACATATTTGGCAATCGTATCTTCCTCATCATCACAGCGAAAATAAAATTTCACGCCGATATTCTGCTTTTTCCCTTCCGGACGAGGTGAACGCACCACGGTACCCACCAACTCCAGTATTGATGGCGGGAACGAAGGCAGCATCAAATTAATCGCCACCGCTTCACCCAGTTGATAATAATTCCGGGTCGTAAAACTAATACCGGTGACACTCAAATTCACCGGCCGCTCCTGCATATCACTGCGGGTCGCATCATTGAGCATATTCACACCAATCAAATAGTTCAGTTTGGCATCGAGTGCCTCCAATGCCTGTGACATCTCCGGATTGACTCCCGCAGGGTCAGTGGCAAAAATATCCCTACCCACCATTTGTCGCAACATACCATTCTGACGCGAGCGCACTCCGACCTTGGTTTTATTGATCTCAAAATCTTCAGCACTCATGCGCTCATCACTGAGCGGAATCACATCATTGATGCGAAAGTCCTGACGACCATTATCACTATTTATTTCAGGCATAATTACGCACTCCTGTATTTACTGAGATTAAGGCTGACAATGGCATCACACCATCGTTGGCATCGGCATTTTCCGCCTGCGTTTTGACCACTCCACGCTCAATCGCGGCAACCGCCACTTCAACCACCTGTGGATCAAATTGTGTGCCTGAATTATTTTTAAGCTGCTCCATGCAAAACGATAACGGCCGAGCCATACGGTAAACCCGATGTGTCGTCATCGCATCAATCGCATCGGCCACACACACAATGCGCGCATCAAATGGAATCTGATCACCCGCCAATTTATCCGGATAACCAAAGCCATCAAAACGCTCATGATGATGACGCAACATCTGACGTTCACGCACCATGGTATCCATGTTTGACAAGATATTATCACCAATCGCCGGGTGCGCTTTCATGATCGCAAACTCCTGATCGGTATAGCGACCCGGCTTGAGTAGCACCGCATCAGGGATACCACACTTGCCAATATCATGCAGCAGACCACCGGTGCGGATCAAATCAACATGATCCGAATCCAGCCCAAGATCAGCTGCCAAGATGGACGACAACGAACCCACTCTGGCGGAATGATCACGGGTATAACGATCACGCGCTTCCAAAGAGCGCACCAGCGCAATCAGGGTTTCCCGCATATTCGCAGCCAACGCGGCATGCACGGCTCGATTATCCAACAAGGTATCGAGCTTTTTAACCAACAACCCCAGCATTTGACGCGTTTCACTTTTCAGCGGAATATCAACAGCCGGATTAAGTAAACACAGCACACCCATCGCCACACCCTGCAAACGCACCGGCACAGCCACATAACGATCCGATTTCAAGCCCGGCCAGCACTGGCCTTTTTTATCAGCAATATCCGACTGGCGTAATTCTTCATCGCCATTCAGCAACGACTGAAATACTGTTTCATCCAACTGACATGATGCAGCCATACCATCCATGCCTTCCGATGCCACCATCACCAGTTTAAGCTGCTGGCGTTCAAACAGAGCCATATAACCGCTGTGCGCATGCACCACGTCCATGGCCAGCGTCAAGGCGCGCGCGCAGACAGCTGAAACTTCTTTTTCCGATGGCATTTCATCAAACATGCGATAGACCAGACCCATGCGCCGATCCATTTCAAACATTTCCGGCAATAATACATTCGAAGGGCGATCCATCACACGGGGTTTCGTCGCCGATTCGAATTCACGACCAGCAGGTAACATCGTGCTCAAACACTCCAGAAACACTTTCGGCTCAAAGGGTTTCGGCAAGACATGCTCAATACCCAGCCGTTTCGCCTGCGCCATGCGATTGGAAGTCAAAAATCCACTCATCAATATTGTTGGCGGTAAATCCATGCCTTCTTCGGTTAAGCTTTCAAGCAACTCCAACGCATTACCATCACCGAGGCTCATATCAGTAATTAGCCCATCCCAATGCTGCTCAAGCAGTGCAATACGCGCCTCTCGCAAACTGCCAGACTGTGCAATCTCGACATCCGAGCCTAAGCCACCGACAATTTCGGCGACGACTTCACGTACCGCCGGCTGATCTTCTATTATAAGGAGTTGCATACTCATAAATCTCCCGCATTACTCTTATCATACGCTCGAAGCACCATTTTACCGTCCGGCAATGCAGGCTCTAGCGACGCGACTGTCGCGCCTGTCAGCTTTTGGTATTGTTTCAGCAAACGCTGATAGCGCGCCGCATTATCGAGCCGCACACGAATCTCAGGCAGCTGAAACGGTTTGCTGACAAAGTCATACGCACCTTGCTCAACGGCATGCAACGCATTTTCAATGCCGGAATATCCCGTCATCAATAAAATTAACGTGTCCGGCATAAATTGACGAACATGGTGCAAAAGCGTCAAACCATCGGCACCCGGCATGACAATATCGCTGAGCACCAAATCAAAATGTTGTTGTTGTAAAGCAAGGAGCGCTGTATCACCACGATGGTGAACAACCAAGTCATAACCGGCTTCTAAGAGATATTCTTCCAGCAATGAAGACAATGCTTCATCATCTTCGGCCAACAATAGGCGGGGCTTCTCCACGCTTTAACCTCCATAGGTATCATTCTTCTTGTAGAGGTTAAGCAAGTGTGATTCCAATGCACGTTCGCCGGGTTTATTTTGCGGCTGCTGCTGCGACTGAAGCTGAGATTCCGTTGTTGGCGCTTTCTGGGCATAGGCGGATGATGAAATATTTACCTGATCCTGTTTGGCCATGGGAGCCGGAGCGC
>CAYOTF010000172.1:0-5175 GCA_964406805.1 uncultured Zetaproteobacteria bacterium
GATTAAGATGCAGGAATATCGTAAATAACGATCCGTCCAAAACTGCCGGAACCGCGTTCGTATTTTGAACACGGTTTAATTGGAGTAATCTTTCCAGTAGTAGATGGAGTGCAAGCCACTTGCGCGGGTCGAAAAGCAAGGAGGTAAATGTGAATAAAAATGACAAACAACGCATTGTCGAAGAACTTCATGCTGCCTGGTCCGAATCAACAGCAGCGGTAGTAGCACAATACCGTGGCCTGACGGTTTCTCAAATGGGGAGCCTGCGTCGCAGTTTGCACGAAGCAGATGTGACACTTCAGGTTGTCAAAAACACGTTGGCAAAACGTGCGGCTGAAGGTACGGATTTCAAGGTAGCAGCAGATCTCTTCACAGGTCCCGTGGCGATTGCCTATGGTAATGATCCGGTAGCAATGGCGAAAGCCATCTCCGATTTTGCCAAACAGCATGAAGCTTTGGAGATCAAAGGTGGAGTACTCGACGGTAAGATGATTGATGTGTCTAATGTGAAAGCATTGGCAAGTCTACCATCACGCGAAGTCTTGTTGGCCAAAATGTTGGGCAGCATGCAGTCACCAATTTCCGGATTCGTCCGTACATTGGCTGAAGTACCTGCATCGTTTGTGCGCACATTGGCAGCAATTCGCGACCAGAAAGAAGCGGCATAATCAACGCGATATAATCATTTATATCAGCAAACATTTATCACGAACTTCAAACTTAATAGCACAAGGAGCTAAAAATGGCACTATCTAAAGATGAACTAATCGAAGCAATCGAAACTATGACCGTACTGGAACTCTCTGAGCTGGTCACAGCTTTGGAAGACAAATTCGGCGTATCTGCTGCTGCACCTGTAGCAGTTGCTGCAGGTCCTGCAGCTGGCGGCGAAGCTGCTGTTGAAGAACAGACTGAATTCAATGTTGTTCTGCTGTCTGTAGGCGAAAAGAAAATTCAGGTGATCAAAGCAGTACGTGAAATCACTGGTTTGGGTCTGAAAGAAGCCAAAGCTGTTGCTGACGGCGCGCCAGGTAATGTAAAAGAAGGCGTTTCTAAAGACGAAGCTGAAGACATGAAAGGTAAGCTGGAAGCAGCAGGCGCAACTGTAGAGCTTAAGTAAGCTTTACTTGCTTTCAACTCTGTTTCGTTTTCACAACAAGTGAAGAAGGTTAAACCCCGGTGGCGTAAGCTGTCGGGGTTTGGCCTTTTTCGCGTTTGTGTTTTTTAAGATTTACAGCACCACCAATCCAGTAGTTATTGTTCGAGGGTATCATGGCCAAGCAAGCATCATTGAAACGTATCCGTAAGAATTTCGGCACCATCAAGTCTCCTATCGACATGCCCAACATGTTGCAGTTGCAGACTGAGTCGTATCACGAGTTTATGGGGTATGGCGAAGAGGTAAATAAATCTCGCCTATCGACTGTATTCCAGTCCGTGTTCCCTGTGCGCGATTATGGAGGCAACGCAGAGCTGTCCTTCGAAGGCCTGGAATATAGCCCGCCCCGTTATGATCTGGACGAATGCCGTCGTCGGGACATGACATTTGCTTTGCCAGTAAAAGTAAAGTTACGTTTAAAGATTTTTGAATCCGATGGTGATAAACGCAACAAACGCAAAGTGCGTGAAGTGCGTGATCAGTCCGTTTACATGGGTGAAATTCCATACATGACGGAGCATGGTTCATTTATTATCAATGGTACGGAACGTGCGATTGTATCTCAGATGCATCGTTCTCCCGGTGTGTTCTTTGACCATGACAAAGGCAAAACCCATGCCTCTGGAAAATTCCTGTTTAAAGCGCGTATCATTCCTTACCGTGGTTCCTGGCTGGATTTTGAATTTGATGCCAAGGATCATGTGAATTTCCGCATCGATTTACGTCGCAAGATGCCATCCGGCATTTTGCTTAAAGCACTCGGTCTTTCGACGCAGGATATAATCGATCGTTTTTATCAGCGCCGTACTTACCGCTTCTTCAAGAAAGGTATCCAGATCAAATTTGAAGCGGATAAATTCCTCAATACGCGTGCTGTGACAACGATTAAAATTGGTAACAAACGTATTGTCGCCGAAGGCAAGAAGTTCACCAACATGGCCATCAAGCGCCTGACCGAAGCTGAAGTCGAATGGTTGGATGTGCCACTTGAAACGGTGATTGGTGAAGTTGCAGCCGAACCAATTCTGATTGATGGTGGTGAAATCCTTATCGACCACAATCATGAGCTGACCGAAGATTCTATCTCTGCATTGCAGGGTGCGGGCATTAAGACATTTGAATGCCTGCTGATTGATGCGTCGGTGCGCGGCCCCTGGTTGGCCGACACCTTGCGTTTGGACATGGTTCAATCGCGTGAAGAAGCGCGGGTAGAAATCTATCGTATGATGCGCCCTGGTGAGCCACCAACGGGTGAGACAGCCAGAGCGTTGTTTGAATCCTTGTTTTATGATGCCTCGCGTTACGATCTGTCACGTGTGGGTCGTATGAAGTTGAATTCCCGCCTTGAAATCAGTAACGATGATGTGCCGTTGGATCAGGGCACATTGCGTGTGGAAGATATTCTGATGACCATGGATACCTTGTTGAATCTGCGTGATGGTATTGGCGAAGTCGATGATATCGATCACTTGGGTAATCGTCGTCTGCGTTCGGTTGGTGAATTGTTGGAAAACCAGATTCGTGTTGGCCTGGTACGCATGGAGCGCGCTATTCGTGAGCGCCTGACTTCCGGTGACTTGACTGAAATGATGCCATCGGATGTGGTCAATGCGAAACCGTTGATTGCTTCGGTGAAAGAGTTTTTTGGTTCATCCCAGCTCTCCCAGTTTATGGATCAGACCAATCCGCTGTCGGAAGTTACCCATAAACGTCGTTTGTCTGCTTTGGGCCCCGGTGGTTTATCACGTGAACGTGCAGGCTTTGAAGTGCGTGACGTGCATCCCACCCATTATGGTCGTTTGTGCCCGATTGAAACGCCAGAAGGACCGAATATCGGCCTGATTAACTCGCTGGCAACGTATGCGAAAGTAAATGATTTCGGCTTTCTGGAATCTCCATATCGTAAAGTTGTCGATGGTAAAGCCACCGATGACGTTGAATATCTCTCCGCTATCGATGAAAGCGGCGTGGTGATTGCGCAGGCTAATGCGGTGCTTGATGATGATGGGCGTTTCATGGCTGAGAGTGTGCAGTGCCGTCAGACGGGTGAATTCATCATGTCTGCGCCTGCTGATATTGATTTTATGGATGTGTCACCATCGCAGGTTGTTTCGGTGTGTGCCGGCTTGATTCCGTTCCTCGAGCATGATGATGCCAACCGCGCCTTGATGGGCTCGAACATGCAACGTCAGGCTGTGCCATTGTTGCGTTCTGAAAAGCCATTGGTGGGTACCGGCATGGAAGCGCCGTTGGCGCGTGACTCGGGTGTATCTCAGGTAGCACGCCGTGGTGGCGTGGTTGAACGCCTCGATGGCAGTCGTATTGTAATTAAGGTTCACGATGATGAGCAGGTTGAAGGTGAGCCTGGTGTGGATATTTATCGTTTGTTCAAATATCGCCGTTCCAACCAGAACACCTGTTTTAACCAGCGTCCGTTGGTTAAGAGCGGTGAAATCGTAGCCAAGGGTGACATCATTGCCGATGGTCCATCTACAGATCTGGGTGAATTGGCGCTTGGTCGCAATGCGCTGGTAGCGTTGATGCCATGGCGTGGTTACAACTTTGAAGATGCGATCGTGATCTCCGAACGTATCATCAAAGACGATGTTTATACCTCCATTCATATTGAAGAATTTGAAGCTGTTGCACGCGATACCAAGCTCGGTGAAGAAGAAATCACGCGTGATATTCCGAATGTGGGTGAAGAAGCACTGCGTCATCTTGATGAATGTGGTGTGGCTTATATTGGTGCGGAAGTAAAATCCGGCGATATTTTGGTCGGTAAGATCACGCCAAAGGGTGAAACCCAACTCTCTCCAGAAGAAAAACTGCTGCGTGCGATTTTTGGTGAGAAAGCATCGGATGTACGTGATACCTCCATGCGTATCAAGCCGGGTAACGAAGGCGTGGTAGTTGATGTGCAGGTCTTCACGCGTCGCGGTGATGAAAAAGATGACCGTGCCAAGGTGATTGAAGAGAACGCGATTGAGCAGCTCTATGGCGATAAAGAAGAAGAGCGTCGTATTCTGGAAGCCAATGCCGTGAGTCGTTTGCAGGCTCTGTTGACCGGTCAGGTTGCAGCTCAGTTCAAGGGTTTGAGCCGTGGCGATAGCATCAAGGGCAAGCATATTAAGGCTTTGAGCCTGCGTGACCTCTCTGCTGTATCGGTTGAAGATGATGTGAGCAATGAGCGCATTGCTGAAATCCATGAATCGATGGACAAGGAACGCGCCAAGCTTGAATCCCGTTTTGAAGAAAAAGTTGCCAAGGTACGTGAAGGTTCGGAACTGAAGCCGGGCGTGATCAAGGTGGTCAAGGTCTTCGTGGCTGTGAAACGTAAATTGCAGCCGGGTGATAAAATGGCAGGGCGCCATGGTAACAAGGGTGTTATTTCGATCATCGTACCGGAAGAAGATATGCCGTTTACTGAAGATGGCACACCGGTAGATATTTGTCTCAACCCACTCGGTGTACCGTCACGTATGAATATCGGACAGATTTTCGAAATTCACATGGGCTGGGCTGCCAGTGGTCTGGGCAAGAAGATCGAGGCGATGCTCAAAGCCAATGCGGCACATGAAACGATGAAGAGCTTTTTGCTCGATGCCTATGACGAAGATAAGTCTGCCTGCAAAGATATTGCCGACATGGACGAAGAATCCCTGACCGAACTGGCAACCAATCTGCAGGGTGGTATTCCAATTGCTACGCCAGTGTTTGATGGTGCTAAAGAAGTGCATATCAAACGCATGTTGAAACTGGCTGGCTTGCCTGAATCCGGTCAGACCACCTTATATGATGGTCGTACTGGCGAAGCTTTTGATCGTTCGATTACCATTGGCCACATGTATATCATCAAACTGCATCATCTGGTGGATGAGAAGATTCATGCTCGTTCAACAGGTCCTTATTCGCTGGTAACGCAGCAGCCATTGGGTGGTAAAGCCCAGTTCGGTGGCCAGCGTTTTGGTGAAATGGAAGTTTGGGCACTCGAAGCATATGGTGCGGCCTATACC
>CAYOTF010000173.1:0-5167 GCA_964406805.1 uncultured Zetaproteobacteria bacterium
TTGATTGATGCTAATCGCCCCATCACGCAGTTTGATATGCTGGCCTGTGGTACTCAGCTTATTGAGGTGAATCGTTGGCAGTTGTTTGTTATGCGCTGTGTTCAAATCCTGCGTGTCGGTTGCGTTGAGATTTGAAGGCATATCCAGCTCGCCCTCATATTGCAACGAGAATATTTCACCGGCCTTTTTATCGGAACCGAGCAGGTGTTCCCAGCTGGCCTGTGTCATATCCAAGTCACCGAACCAGCGTTGGCCATCGTAGCGCAGGCTGCTGCGAATCTTTCCAGCGGCATGGGCAATGGGTAACTGGAAATGAGCGGCAAGCTGAGCAAGCTCTCCCGAGCCTTTGGCTTGCAGGGATGAGATGCTCCATGCATCATTTTCGGGGCTTGCAGTGAGTGAGAATATGCCGTGCATATGTTCACTGTTGATATGCATGCCCTTGAGCGATAAACCTTTGTTTAAATCCCACTGCACTTCGCCCTGTGAAACCTGAATAGGGAATTTAAAGACATGAATATTCCATGTGCCATCCGGGCGCAGGCTGGCACGCGCCTCGCTGGGACTGGCCTGACTTGGATCCCAGAGTAGCTCGAAACGACTGTTGGCGCGGGCTTTGTTCCACTGCCAATCGCTGCCTTGATCGGAGCCGAACCATTGCAGCAAACGACTGACATCAGCGTTGGAGGTGCCGCTGATGTGCAACAGGAGAGTATCCCACGGAATGCGCAATTCGCCAGCGGAGTGGCCAAGTTGTTTGGGCAGGATGGTATCTTCGATTTGGGCGGTTAAGCCGTCCTGATTCACATCAACATGTGCTCGTGTCTGGCGCAAGGAACCACTGGAAACACCGAGCGCAATATCTACATTTTCAAGCTCAGCCTGCACACGGTATTGCATGGAAGCGGCAGCCTGCGTGCTGGGCCATGCCTGTAGCGGTTTGGGCCATGCCAAGGCTATATCGGCACGCAGTTGCCGGGCTTCACCGTGTTGCATGAGATTTAACCAGTGATGCCAGCTGGCATCACCGAGTGGTTTTAACCATGACCAGATCAATGTCATGGGCAGCTGATTGGAATTGGCGCTCATCGTTAATTGACCATCGCTCCATTGCCCCTCGGCGTGAATACTTTGATCGCCGAGTGACCAATACAGTTTGTGAATGATGGCATCGTTCAGGCTGGGTTGAAGCGGAGAGGTCGTGTTGAGGCTGATTTCAAATTCTGTCTCGATGCGGTGGAAGCGATAATGGTGTTTGTTTTGCGGCAGTGTTAATTCAGTCGTTTGATCGGAGCTGGCGGCTGCGTTGATGTTCCAGATGCGTGTGGCGCTGCGCGTCACTTCGATGCTGCTGTGTAGTGAGCCTTTGATGCGTTGACGAATGGAGGTGGGTAGCCAATCGGTCTGCTTGCTGGAGAATTTGATGTGACTGACTAGCCCATCGTCATCCCATTGGGCGGACAACTTAAGACTTGGCGATGTGGCCTTAAGTGTGCGATCGGTGATGTTGAGTGTGAGATTAAATTTGGATAGCTCGCCTTGCCATGTCATGGAGTCTGTTTTGGGCGGGGTGGATGGTTCGGGTGGAGTGGCTGCGGCAGGGATACGCCAGTTGATGTGGAGATCTTCAAGAATGAGTTGAGGGGGTAGGACAGGGCTGCTTGAGTTGTCCAGACTCAACTCAAGGCTGCCGTGGCTTAAACGAATTGTGTCCGGTGCAACTTCACCATGAAACAGGGACTGCAGCGGGATGCGTATGCTGGCACTGCCATCGTGAAAGGCGAGACCATGATCGCGGCTGTTAAAATCAAGATGATCGACGTGCAGCCAGAGAAACCCATCCCAATACCAGGATAACTTGCCCAAATGCAACGTCTGTAAGCCAAGCTCGGCTTGCAGGTATCGCTCGATGTCGGGGCGCAAGCTGTCGATGCCGGGGGTGTTCCAATAAATCCAGCTGCCACCAGCAGTGATAAAAAAGAGCAGTAAAAGGACTACGCGCCGGCAAGATGCCAGCGCGCGTTTGACTATGCTGCCGGGTTTGGCAGTTGCCTCAGCTGTGCTCAGCCTTGATCCTTGGCGATGAGTTTATCGACTTTTTCTTCCAGCACCTTGACCAGTTTTTCATAACCACCGTTATCGAGGGTGGATTTAAAATCCTGATAAAAGGTGCGTACCATGCTGGTACCCTCAATGCGGATATCATACACCTGCCATCCATCCTTGGTTTGGTGCAAACGATATTCCACCGGCGTTTTACGCGAGCCATCAATAATGGTTGATTTAACGCGGGCTTTATTTTTTTTGATTTCAGCATCGGCAAAAATGACTTTTTGCCCTTTGTAGGCACTTAGGCGGTTGCCGTACGAGCGTTCGAGTAAATCACGAAATACGTCGGTGAAATGCAGCCGGTCGGATTCGTCTAGTTTTTTCCATGGTTTGCCGAGACTGCGCTTGGCCATGGAGCGATAATCAAATTTACCTGCAATAATTTTTCGGATTGCGGCACGATCTTCGCTGGAGATATTATCTTTATCGGCGCGTTGCTCAAGCACGTTGAGCATTTCAGTGATAGTGCTTTTAATAACACTTTGTGGCCCTGGCTGATCATTATCAGCCCAGGCAGGCATGGAAAAAAGCATGCCGAATATCATGATGAGGCTAAGTTTGACGTTGTTCATGGTAAACTCCCTGTTCAATGGTTCGTTTGTGATGCCATAAGCTTACAAAACATGCAGTTTGCTTCGAGGTGAAATGATTACTCCTTACCGCTGAAAATATACTTGCTGATCAAATCTTCGATGTTGATGGCAGATTCGGTTTCTTCAATTTCACTGCCTGGTTTCAGATTATCATCTTCCATGCCTTGGGTAATGCGGATATAGCGATCACCGATAATACCTTTGGTGCGCACGGATGCGAACGCATCTGAAGTGATTTTCACATCTTCTTTGAAACGTAAAACCATGGTTGCATGATCGTTGTCGGTGAGTTTGACAGAATCAATGCGCCCCACAACAACGCCAGCCATCATAATGTCACTGCCTTTGCGTACACCGCCGGCATCATCGAAATTGGCAACGAGGGTGTAACCAGCAGAGCCAAGTCCGCCACCTTGGCCGACTTGAATAGCCAACCAGCTGATCGCCAGTAAACCGACGATGACAAAAACACCAACTGTCATTTCAATACGTCTATATGCTTGCATGGGATTCTCCTGCTTTCATCGTATCGTTCTTACAGGAAAAACGATGTTAAAATATAATCGATAATGAGTACGCTGACCGAAGAAATAACTACGGCCTGGGTAGTGGCTTGCGCTACACCTTCGGTGGTTGGGGTGGCACGATAGCCCATATAAGTGCAAATCATGCCGATCAAAAAGCCGAATACGACTGATTTCACTAGCCCGCCATAAATATCATGCATGCCGACTCTGGCAACTAGTTCAGCCATATAAGCGCCTGGGTTCACGCCGAGTAATTCAACGCCAACGATATAACCTGCACCAATGCCGACGACATCGAAGATCGCAACGAGCAATGGTACCGCTAGGATTACGGCCACGATGCGGGGTAGCAGAATGCGTCGTTTGGGATTGACGGCCATCATTTCCAGGGCATCGGTTTGCTCGGTAACACGCATGATGCCTATTTCCTCAGTGATGCTGGAGCCAGCGCGCCCGATAATCATGAACGCTCCAAGTACAGGTCCAAGCTCGCGAATGATCGACATGCCAACGCCTGCACCAAGCAAGGATTCCGAACCGAACTTGGCCAGGGTATAATAACCCTGCAATGCCAGAACCATGCCTGTAAACGCACCGGTGACGATAATGATGGCCAGCGAACCGACACCGAGGGCGTAAAGTTGCAAGACAAAATGTTTGCCCTGCCATGGTTTGGAAAAAATAAGACCCAATGCATAAAAACCCAGCATGGTGGCATCACCGAGTTGCTCGAAACCATTCAGCGTGGAGCGCCCCAGCTTGCCGAAAAAAACAGTTAATCCCGATTGTCTGACGAAAATATCACTCATGATTCCAATCTCACTGTACCCGGCTTGTGGGTTAAGTCATCGATATAGGATGTGGTGCTGCGCGAAAACGGGATTGGCCCATCGGGGCGACCTTCTAGAAACTGCTGCACACGTTCATCATCACTATGGCGGATCGAATCGGGTGACCCTTCGGCAATAATGCGCCCCTGCCATAGCAGAATAACATGATCAGCAATCGACAGACCCGCCTTTACATCATGGGTCACAACAATTGAGGTCATGCGGTTTTTTGTGGAGGTGTCATGGATCAGGGTGCTGATGACACCGGCAGAGATGGGATCGAGGCCGGAGGTGGGCTCGTCAAAAAAGACAATTTTAGGATCCATGGCGATGGCGCGAGCAAAGGCCACACGTTTGGCCATGCCGCCGGAGAGCTCCGATGGCATCAAATGCTCAAAGCCACGCAAGCCAACCTGCTCCAGTTTCATGGAGACCATGGTGCTGATCACGCTTTCGGCCAAATCTGTATGTTCATGCAAAGGGAATGCGACATTGTCGTACACATTCAACGAGTTCAGCAGGGCGGAGTATTGGAATAACATGCCCATGCTTTCGCGTAAGGTGTATAAACGTTGATCAGACATGCCGCACAGATCTTCATCGCCGTACCAGATATGGCCTGAACTGGGCTTTTCCAAGCCTGCGAGTAGTCGTAGCAGGGTAGTTTTTCCTGAGCCTGAACCACCCATGATGGCCGTGATAGCGCCTTCACGAATATGAACATCTGTGGGCGAGAGTGCTTCCACATCACCAAATCGTTTACTAAGTTTTTCAGCACGAATCATGGCGGCAGCATAACATGGCGATGCCGCTTTGCACGCACTGCGGCCACGCTGACACTCAGGAAATTTATCACACTTTGCCTGCCGATAGCTTTATAAGCGTGTTCATTTCCATTGTAAATCGTCATCGTACACAGTAACCCTGACATTCCGACAGCTACTCACGAACTCAAACCAGATCCTGGTAAATTAAAGTTCATCTCCTTCTTGAATTTGAGCATCCCTCTCGATGCTTTGTCGTTAGCCCCATTTCATCTCTAATTCTCTATGCTCATTTGCACAATCTTTAAGATACAAATTAATCAAACTTTGATAGGGAATTCCTT
>CAYOTF010000174.1:0-5021 GCA_964406805.1 uncultured Zetaproteobacteria bacterium
ATCGGCAACAACCCACAAATGCAAAGAATTGGGGCATGATTGATCATCACGAATGCGGCCTACCCATACAGGATCGGTGCCTGCAGCTTCTGTCGGCATCGGATAATCTTCACCCGATGGATCATCAACCACACATACACCATCGAAATCACCCAGTAACTTGCGTGCTGTTTCAGCATTCATAGAGCCACTGAAGGTGATATTCACAGATTCGGAATGGCCGTAAAATACAGGCACACGGACCGTAGTCGCGGTAACCGCAATATCCGACTCCATGATCTTAACCGTTTCATCGATCATTTTGCGCTCTTCTTTGGTGTAGCCATCGGCCATAAAGTCATCGATATGCGGAATCACATTAAATGCAATTCGGGCTGGAAACACATCCACATCAACACTCTGGGCATTGAGTAACTGACCAGTCTGCTTAGCCAGTTCATCCATCGCCTTGCCACCTGCTCCGCTGACTGCCTGATAAGTGGAAACGACCACCCGCTCAATCGGCACAGCATCGTGCAATGGCTTTAATGCCACCACCATCTGAATGGTCGAACAGTTGGGATTGGCAATGATTTTATTCTCGCGCGCCATATTCAGCGCATGCGGATTTACTTCCGGCACCACCAGTGCAATCGATTCATCCATACGCCATGCACTGGAATTATCCACCACATAACAGCCTGCTTCGGCAAAACGCGGTGCATACGTTTTGGAGGTATCGCCACCGGCAGAAAACAACGCAATATCCACACCGGCCGGATCAAATGTATCCAGATCCTGCACCACATAATCTTTACCCTGAAAGGTGATCACAGAGCCCGCACTACGGCTTGAAGCAAGCACAGTCAGCTCAGCAATTGGAAAATCACGTTCAGCCAGAATATTCAGCATGGTTTGTCCAACCGCACCGGTTGCACCCACTACCGCAATATTATATCCATCTTTCTTTTCAACTAGGAAACGCTCACTCAAATATTCAGTCAATTGTTCAGGCATTGGCCAACTCCTCAAGCGCAGCACACACCGCATCACCCATGGCCGAGCAACTCACTGATGCCTCGCCGCCAAAGGCCAAATCTACCGTGCGCACACCGGCATCGAGTGTATTCTCGACCGCCTGCTCCAGTTTCTCAGCCAAATCGTTTCTGTCCAAAGAAAAACGCAACATCATGGCCACCGATAAAATCGTCGCCAACGGATTGGCTTTGTTTTGTCCAGCGATATCCGGTGCGGAACCATGAATCGGTTCGTACATCGCAAACTTTTCACCCAAGGATGCTGAGGGCAACATACCAATGGAGCCGGTCAACATGGAGGCTTCATCGGATAAAATATCACCAAACAGATTACCACAAACAATTACATCGAATTGGCGCGGATTACGAATCAGCTGCATCGCCGCGTTATCGACATACATGTGCGATAATTCCACATCGGAGAATTCAGCCTCATGCAATTCGATCATCACCGTACGCCACAGCTCGGACACATCGAGCACATTGGCTTTTTCAACACTGCACACACGATTGGAACGCAAACGCGCCGCCTCAAACGCAGTGCGACCAATGCGACGAATCTCGCTCTCCGTATAAACCATAGTATTGTAACCACGGCGTTCACCATCGACTGTTTCAATGCCGCGTGGCTGACCGAAATAGATACCACCGACTAATTCACGCACCACCAGAATATCCACACCATCAATCACTTCAGGCTTTAGAGTCGAAGCATCAAGCAACTGCGCATGCACTTTGGTGGGACGATAATTGGCAAACAAACCCAGATCCGCACGAATACCCAACAACCCGGCTTCAGGACGCAACGGCTTATCCAGAGCTTCCCACTTCGGCCCTCCCACAGCACCGAGCAATACGGCATCGCAACCATGCACCAACTCACGTGTCGCCGCCGAATACGGATCACCATCAACATCATAACCAATGCCGCCAATCGTGCCTTCTTGCCAACTCGCATTCAGGGCAAAGGATTGATTCAGCACGTCCAACACTTTTATTGCCTCTGCGACAATTTCAGGGCCAATGCCATCACCCGGTAATACTGCAATTTTGATCGCCATTGTTTACTCCTAAACCCTAGTCTTTTTTCCCAACGGCTGTTTTTACCGCCGAGAGAAACTCATCCACATCGGTAAATTCACGGTACACCGAAGCAAAGCGCACATAGGCGACACCATCGAGGCTACGCAGCTGCTCCATGACAAATTCGCCGAGGCTCTGTGCTACAATTTCCGACTTGCCTGTTTCCTGCACGGCTCGTAACACATCGTTCAAGCCTTTGTTCAACTGCTCAACAGATACCGGCCGTTTTTCCAAAGCTTTCTGCATGCCGGAGCGAATCTTTTCAACATCGAAGGATTGCCGTGTACCATCCTTTTTGATCACCAGGGGTAAACGCAATTCCGGCCGCTCGTAGGATGAAAAGCGTTTACCACAAGCCTCACATTCACGCCTGCGGCGTACCGCAGCGCCATCCTCAACCACACGAGAATCCACCACGCGGGTATCATCATGAGCACAAAACGGACAAAACATCGCTTATGAATCCGGCAGTTTTTTTACTTAACCCTCATATACCGGGAATCGATCGGTCAATTCACGCACCTGCTTGGCTACAGCCTGCTGCACGGAAACATCTTCCGGCGATTTCAGGACATTCACGATCATCTCTCCGATTTGCTGCGCTTCCGCTTCTTTCATACCGCGCGCAGTAATCACCGATGTACCGATACGAATGCCGGAAGTCACAAACGGCGATTCCGGATCGAATGGAATGGTGTTTTTATTGGTGGTAATACCTGCAGCTTCCAGCGCTTCTTCAGCCACTTTACCAGTAATTGATTGCGGACGTACATCCAAACGGAACATATGGCAGTCGGTACCACCGGATACGATACGGAAATCAGCCGCCATCAACGTCGCTGCCATGGCGCGTGCGTTGGCAATCACCTGCTTTTGATCGGCTTGGAACATTGCACCCAAGGCTTCACCAAAAGCAACTGCTTTGGCTGCAATCACATGCATCAAGGGGCCACCTTGAATGCCCGGGAAAATACGTGAATTGATCTTTTTGGCCAGCTCATCATCGTCGGTCATAATCATACCGCCGCGTGGCCCACGCAGGGTTTTATGGGTCGTGGTGGTGATCACATGGGCATGACCAACCGGACTCGGATACTCACCTGCGGCAATCAAACCGGCATAATGCGCCATATCCACCATCAAAATCGCACCAACCGAATCGGCAATCTCGCGCATACGTGCAAAATCAATACCGCGCTCATAGGCCGATGCACCACCAATAATCATTTTTGGACGCTGCACTTCAGCCATCTTCTGCATCACATCGTAATCAATTAACTCATCTTCTTTGCGCACACCATAGGCCACGACTTCATACAAACGGCCAGAGAAGTTGACTGGCGAACCATGCGTCAAGTGACCACCGTGTGACAAATCCATACCCATCACCGTATCACCGGTATTGATCGCAGCCATGTACACCGCCATGTTAGCTTGAGAGCCGGAATGCGGCTGCACATTAACGTGTTTTACGCCGAACAACTCACGGGCTCGATCTTGCGCCAAACGCTCCACCGCATCGACATGCTCACAACCACCATAATAACGGCGACCGGGATAACCTTCGGCATACTTGTTGGTCATCACTGAACCTTGTGCCTGCATGACTGCTTTGGAGACGATATTTTCACTGGCGATCAATTCCAGGGTATGTTGCTGGCGACCAAGCTCGGCTGCAATTGCATCCTCTACGGCGCTATCAGCCAAAGGTGCATTAAAAAAATCATTACGGTCAGACATGTAAACTCCTGAAATCATTAAGAAAGTGCATTCGTGACACGCACACGCACTGCAGCCTCTAAAAACCGCACAAATCCATGCCGCGCATTATGTCGAATGATGGTGCCCGCGTCATCAATCCAGTCACATCACCCGGTCTATTGCTTAAGCCATCGTTTCATCGCAAATCACAATCGCACACTAATCGGATAATTCAACATCCATTAAACCCAGCAAGCTACCGTCCGGCTTCACCTTAAAACCGGATACACGCGGACCGGAAACCGCAATCACCGGATCATACCAGAGCGGGATATACACCATGTCCTGCTGCATTTTTTGCTCAATCAAGCCATACAATGCCTTGCGTTCGGATTGTGTGTTCGCCGCTGCAGCGCCATCGAGCCAGGCATCCATCTGCTCACTGGCATAGCGACCCCGATTGGCCCCTTTCGGCGGCCACATCGTGGAATGCAAAATCCAGCGATAAATATCCGGATCGGTAATACCCACCCAGGCCAGTGAAAAAACCTGAAAATCACCACGCTTGATGCGCGCATAAAAGCCGCCCCACTCCAACGATTCTATCGATACGTTCACACCAATATCAGCCCACATCGCCGTAATAGCTGTAGCCAGCCTCAAGCGAGTCGGATCCGTACTGGTGCGATACACCATGCTAAAACGAATACCATCGGCATCACGCAACAAGCCAACCTCATCCAACAGATGATTCGCAGCCTGGCGATCAAACGGCACGACCGGCAAGCGCGATGATGCCCAATGGCTCGGCGTTAATACCGTTTCTGCCAGTACCGGCAAATCGGCAAACAATTCCTTTTTCAACTTCACCCGATCAATCGCCAGTGCCAATGCCCGGCGCACCCGCACATCCTTTAATGTTTTATCCTGTAAATTCAAACCGATATAAGAAAAGGTCGTCGATGGCCGCGTCTGAATATCCAACTGTTGTTGTTTGATATAGTACAATAAATGCGGTGGCAAATCATTCTGCACAAAATCCAGTTCACCACGCGTTAGCTTCAGAATACGTGTCACCGGATCTTTCACCACTGCAAAACGAATCCGTGCAACCGTGCCCAAGGCTCCAACCCGCTGCAAGGTAATCGCACTCTCCGTCCATGATTGCAACCGATACGCACCACAACCAACCGTCTGATGTGCCCGGTACGGAGCCTGCGC
>CAYOTF010000175.1:0-3689 GCA_964406805.1 uncultured Zetaproteobacteria bacterium
GCTTTTTTCACACCTACAATTTCAC
This sequence comes from uncultured Zetaproteobacteria bacterium, assembly GCA_964406805.1. Lineage (GTDB taxonomy): Bacteria > Pseudomonadota > Zetaproteobacteria > Mariprofundales > Mariprofundaceae > Mariprofundus. Next base: position 26 of record CAYOTF010000175.1, read on the forward strand.
GCCCGAAAGGGCTTAACTAAGTGCCATTCCAACCAGCCCCGATCAAATCTCACCCTCTATCGCTGCATGTCAGCAGTATATTCATCCGGATGATAAAAGCGCATTCAGCAGCATGATTGAGCGCATTGCATCCGGTCAATCTACCGATGTTGTATTGCGTCTGCTCTTGCCGGGTGAGATTGAACGCATTGTTCACACCCAAACCGAAGTGCACTGCAATGCACACGGTGAGTTGTTGCAACTCATCGGCACAGTGCACGATATTACCGAGCATGCCAAACTCGAAGAGAGTTTCATGCAGGCTCAAAAAATGGAAGCCATAGGAGCATTGGTCGGCGGCATTGCGCATGAGTTCAACAATATTCTGGCCGGCATGAACGGGCATATGTATCTGGCCAAGTGTGCTAGTAACAATGAAAGCAACGTGCTCAGCCATATCTCTCAGCTGGAGTTATTAAGTGCGCGAGCGGCAGAAACCATCCAGCAAATGTTAACCTTTTCACGCAAAGGCATTGTTGAGATGAAAAATATCCAGCTCAATCCACTCATCAATGAAACACTCAAGCTGCATAAAACATCCATTCCAGAACATATCAATCTCGATCATGCGATCTGTAGCGAAGCATTGAACATCAATGGCGATAACAATCTCATCCAGCAATTGGTACTCAATTTAATCATCAATGCGCGTGATGCATTACGCGCCACAACAGCGCCATGCATTCGTCTCTCCCTGCAACGCAACGATGCGGATGCCGCATTTCTATCGGCACACCCGGATGCAAACGAAAAAGCTTATGCACATATTACAGTCAGTGATAATGGTTGCGGTATTGATGCCAGCAAAACCGATAAAGTGTTCGAGCCTTTTTTTACATCCAAAGGCGAGAATGGAACAGGGCTTGGCCTTTCCATGGTCTATGGCGCGGTAAAATCACACCATGGTTTTATCGAACTGGAAAGCCAACTTGGCCAAGGTAGTTCGTTTCATATTTTCCTGCCACTATTGCTGCAGAGTCCAGAGCCTCAAACAGCGAACACGGCAGATAGCCTGATGCAAGGTCATGGTGAAGTGATTTTAGTGGCCGATGATGAAGAAATCGTACGCGAAATGACCTGCGATACTTTAAAAGTGCTAGGTTATCAAGTCATCACGGCGAAAGATGGCGAAGAAGCAGTGGCTTTGTTTTCCGAGCACCAGTCGAACACCAGTCTGGCCGACATTAATCTGGTGATTCTGGATGTCATCATGCCAAAACTCGGTGGTATCGATGCTGCAACGGCCATGCGTACGATACAAAAAGAGACTCCCATCCTGTTTATGACTGGATACAGTGAAGATAGCTCACTCGGCAACTGGGGAAAGGCTGATGAAAATATCATCATGAAACCCTTCACCATCCAAAATTTCAGCCTGTTTGTAGGCAAAGCACTTTAGCCCAGCTTACGATTCATCACACAGGCACAAAACAAGATATAAAAAGCAAAAAAAAAGCACTTACGTTACCGTAAGTGCTTTTGATATGGTGCGCCCACCTGGACTCGAACCAGGGGCCCACGGATTAAAAGTCCGCTACTCTACCAACTGAGCTATAGGCGCATTTGCTAGAAGATAAATATCCATTAGCGGCGCGAAGTGTCACAATTTCAGACGCAGTGTCAAACGTTTTTGTAAGTTTTATTTTTATGAGGCATAATTTCACATCCCTATCGCGATAATATTACCATCATATCGCTGTAAGACGTTGCAGCTAGCGCTCCCTGCCCTAGACTTGAGCCATGCACTATTTACCTGTTCCCGATTATCATATGCATACACCGCGCTGCAATCATGCCAAAGGCAGTGTGCGCGACTATGCCGATGCAGCTATCAAGCTTGGTCTCACGGAGATCGGCATGTCCGATCATTCGCCCATGCCGGGTGGTTTTGATAAACAATGGCGCATGGATCAATCCGAATTGCCATCGTATTTGAGCGAAATCGAGCAAACCCGCGATGCTGTATCGGATCAACTCACTGTGCGCATTGGACTCGAAGCAGACTTTCACCCCGGTACGGAAGATTATGTGAGAACCATGATTGCATCCTACAACTGGGACTATGTCATTGGCTCCGTGCATTATATTGGCAACTGGGGCTTTGATAATCCGGATTGCATGGATGAATGGGATAACAGAGATATCAACGATGCCTACTGCGCCTATTTTGAGTTGGTTCGGCAATCCGCGTTGACCGGCATGTTTGATATTATCGGCCATCCGGATTTGATCAAAAAATTCGGCCATCGTGCTGACCCGGACAATGCATTGGTACAAGCGGCTGAAGAAGCCATGTTGCAAGCGGTATTGAAATCGGGCTCGGCCTTGGAAATTAGTTCAGCAGGCTTACGTAAACCGGGTAAGGAAATATACCCACACAAGCGTATCGTAGAGCGTGCTGCGGAGCTGAATATCCCATTTAGTTTTGGCTCTGATGCCCATTCACCTGCTGAAGTGGGGCGCGATATGAACCTGTGTCTAGCGTTGTTGGAATCATTTGGAGTCCGAGAAATCGCCAGTTTTAAACAACGCAAGATGAGCATGCAGGTGTTACGTCATGTCTGATGCATCTTCAAATACTGCTGTGGTACTGATTACCGGTGCTTCAGGTGGTTTCGGGCTGGAGTTTGCCAAGCGCTTGGAAGCGTTGGGCTATAATCTGATTCTGCATGGTCGTGATAGTGCGCGTTTACAGATGACCATGGGCGCACTCAAACACCCTGATCGGCATTGCATTGAGCAAGCGGATTTCAATACCAAACATGGCTTAACCTCCTTACTTGCTGCGATTGAAGCGAAAAGCCTGGTTGGTCTGATCAATAATGCCGGTTTTGGTATTTGGGGCGGCTTTGAACAAACTGGCATCGTGCCGCAGATTGATGTGATTAAAACTGATTTCAAAGCTCCGGTCGCCTTGAGCCATGCACTCTTGCCTGAATTGATCAAAAACAAGGGTTTCATTATCAATGTCTCATCATTGGCTGGCGAATATCCATTGCCTTATATGAGCACCTATGCTGCAGCCAAGGCTGGACTCACCTATTGGAGTGAAGCGCTGCGCACAGAACTCGATGGCAAAGTGCGTATCGTTACGCTCGCACCCGGCCCATCACCGACTGACTTTCGTAAAATATCCGGCATGCCGAGTGCTACAGGTAGCTTTTTTCGCACCCCGATTCCGATCATCATTGATGCGGCGTTAAAAACCTTACAAAAAGGTGGGGGGTATTGCATTCCCGGCTGGCGACACAAGTTGCTTTATGGCATGCAAAAAGTCATTCCGCGTTTCATCGGACTGCGTATTATGGCCAAACAAATGCGTTCTTAACTCAATGAGGGGACAATGACACCGCAAGCATTTATCGCCAAGTGGCAACAATCTGCCTTAAAAGAACGCTTGGCTTCTCAGTCGCACTTTAACGATTTATGTGCCCTGCTGGGTGAGCAAAATCCGACCGATACCGATCAGGCTGGCGACTGGTTCTGTTTTGAAAAAGGAGCGAAAAAGACTGGTGGCGGCGATGGTTGGGCAGATGCCTGGAAGCGTGGTCACTTTGGCTGGGAATACAAAGGTCCCGGCAAAGATCTGAATAAAGCTTATCAGCAACTGCAGCGCTATGCTGTG
>CAYOTF010000175.1:3699-4975 GCA_964406805.1 uncultured Zetaproteobacteria bacterium
AAACCCGCCGCAGCGCTTTGCGCCGATGGCATCGGAATTATTCGCCAAGATGAACACGGGCGGTTATTTCGGCGCGGATGAAATCGCCTGGTTTAATGGCGGCCTGTTTGATGATGGCGAAGCCCTGCCGCTGGATGCCGATGGCGTAAAACAAACCCTGATTGCGGCCAGAATTGATTGGAGTTCGATTGAGCCATCCATCTTCGGCACCATGTTTGAGCGCGGGCTCGACCCTGCCAAACGCAGCCAACTTGGCGCGCACTACACCGATGCCGGAAAGATTATGCTGATTATCGAGCCGGTAATTCTCAGGCCGCTCAGACAGGAATGGGAAGCAAGCAAAGCGGAAATAGAATTGGCATTGGATAAAGTGAACAGGTCAAAATCCAAAGGCGCACGCACCAAGGGCATGCAAAAGGTTCAAAGCCTGCTGGGCGCATATCTGGATCGATTGAGAAAAGTGCGTGTACTCGATCCGGCTTGTGGTTCCGGTAACTTCCTCTATCTGGCCTTGATGCATTTGAAAGATTTGGAGCATCGCGTATTACTCGAAGCCGAAGCCATGGGTTTAGGAATGCAGTTGCCTCAACTGGGGCCGGAAGTGGTCAAAGGCATCGAGATCAACGCCTATGCCGCCGAACTGGCTCGCGTGACGGTGTGGATTGGGCAGATTCAATGGATGATCGGGCACGGTTTCTCGGCGAATCGGAAACCGATCTTGGAATCACTGGATACGATTGAGAATCGTGATGCGCTCATCGAAGTTCAAGAACTTTCACCGCAGAGTACGCAGAGTTACGCAGAGGAAAACCAAGAATATGTAAAAATTATGTCATCCCCCCAAGGCGGCTTCTCTGCCGCAAGCGACATTCACGTCATCCCCGAGTGGTTGTATCGGGGATCCAGCTCCAATAAATGGATTCCCGACAGAACCATTCGGGAATGACGCAGTGGTTCAAGAAGCTGAATGGCCGGAGGCGGAATTTATTGTTGGCAATCCACCGTTTTTGGGTGACAAGAAAATGATTGCCGAACTGGGTGAGGGATATACAAAAACTATTCGCAAAGTTTATAAAGGCAGAGTTCCCGGTGGTGCTGACCTGGTGATGTACTGGTTTGAAAAGGCACGGGCTCAGTTGGAGCAGGGGAAATCCAGGCAAGCCGGATTGGTGGCAACCAATTCAATCAGGCAAAAGCGTAACCGCCCTGTGCTTGAACGGATTTGCAAGATTGGACGCATCTTTGAAGCACGGTCAGACGAACCATGGGTCAAGAT
>CAYOTF010000176.1:0-4955 GCA_964406805.1 uncultured Zetaproteobacteria bacterium
AAAAACACCAACAAGTTCCTGCGTTTCCCTGAGAAATAGGATCATTACACCAAACCGTTTTGAATTCATCCTTACTGGTAGGGATGTCCAACCCGGAGTAATCCATCTTGAATCTCTCTTTTGGCTTTTTATCTTTTTCGTTGAAATCTTTGATTCCTTTCTTAATTTGTTTGTAGAATTCATTTTCATATTGTACAAAATGACCCACGTCATTTCTCTCCTGTGCATTACCAATATATGCAGCAAATGGACACATTAATAACATTAAAGCAATTCGTTTCATGTTCATAAATTTTTAAGCCTGCTTGTCAGCAGACAGGGTTAAAAAAATCAGGGTGCAAATATAAGAAGTTTGTGGTTAACTTCCTCGATATGTTGAATAGCCAAATGGATTTAGTAAAAGAGGTACATGATAATGGGAATCATCGAATACCTCGAAAACAATTGGAACTCTGGGATAGAATCCTTTTATACCGTCTCTTTCAAAGTAATCACCTGTATGAAATAACATTCGGTAAACACCAGGTTCTACGGTCTCATCTGGGCGTAACAGATCTCCAATTCTTCCATCAGAATCTGTAACGCCTGTTGATACTTCTTCCCAACTGCTGTTTGTTCGTTTTGCAAGAGTGATGGTGATGCCTTCTGCTGGTTTGCCTTTTGAGGTATCGAGTACATGTGTTGTTATTTGACTCATGATAGTAGTAATTTTTTTAAACGCAGTATTGTGATTTTATTTTGCTCTTTCATTGCTATTCTTAGTTCTTTGTCAAGGTCATTTTCTAAACGATCTTTTAAGAGAAGTAACATCTCATCAGCATTTTTGTCTGTGGCGCAAACAATAAATATATATCCGAATTTTTCTTCATAAGTCTGGTTTCCTTCTGCAAGTTCCTGTAAAACTTCATGTGATGCTAAGTTTACTCCCGATTGTTCTCCACCAGCCCATTCTTTTGTCGAAGCAAATTTTTTCTCTAAACTTTTCAGATCACCAATTTTTGGATGATGAGTGAAAGCTTCCAGCCAATCTTCTTTGGAGCATTCCTGCCATTTTTCTTCAGCAATTAAAAATAAAGATCCTGTATTGTGAAAAGGGAATGATTGCAGCATATTAGCTACCCATCGGGTAGAGCCACAGCATTTGAAAAGCTCATTATTAATTTGTTCTTCGGGGAGATTGTTTAGTTCATCAATTTTCATTTGGAGGCTTAATTTTCAATCTTATAGGTTCCCTGTCATCATTAGATTTATGCAGTAATTAGTTGAATACTTTAATCCTGTTAACCGGTCGCAATTTGCTGCCGGTTCATCGTTTGTTTATCATAAATCAACGTAGCATTTGTCTGAACTCGAATTATTGGGATTATCAGAATTATTCGAATTTTGTTTATTATTTACAATTATGCTTTAAATTTCCTGTTTAACAATCGTTTAAATATAAGACTTTTGCTCCCAAAATTGATAAGCAAGCCTGTTTCCATGTTATAAGCTTCAAGGTAATTGATAGCTTGTGCTAAATGGACATTTTCTAATTGAATTATGGCTTTCAGTTCTACCATTATTTCACCTTCCAGAAAAAAATCCACTCGTCTCGTTCCAATTTGCTCGTCTCTGTAAATAATTGGCATTTCCATTTCTCTCTGAAATTCTAAGCCCTCCAGCCTCATTTCAATTTCCAATGCTCGTTGGTAAATTACTTCCTGAAATCCGTTACCCAAAGCAGAATGTACTCGCATTGCACAACCAATTATTTTGCTTGTGCAATCATTAAATTCTTCAGCTGTTTTTTTCTTAATTCTGTCCATTCACTAATTCGTTTAATTCAAGTTCAGACGATTTATACTTGTTAACAGATAAACCAGCCCAACCTCTTGTAATTTCATCAGTAAGAATAGCATATTCCAATCCTATTTTAACACCTCTAATATCCCATTCATCCGTAAGTTCTTTTCTTACCTCAATGCTTTTTAATCGCTGATTTATCCATTCTTTGGAATATCCTTTTTGAAGATAGGTTTCCATTGCACGGTGAAAGGTTTTTTCTGGGTCTTCGATTTCCTCTATTCTTTCATTTCCGACTTTTGCCAACCACATTTTAAACGGTTCTGCTTTGGGTGACGGAACAGATTGAATTAATCTTAGTAGTTGTTCAGTGTCAGCCACGTCAGTCATTCTCATCTTTCCATCTGGAGCAAGCATTTTCAAACCGTGACAATTCGTCACGGTTTCATTTCCTTCTTTTTTCAGCCTTTCTTTCAGCTTTCTCCAATAGGCCTGTGGATTAGTACTTTCAGAAAGTATGGCTACAACATCCATTATAGAAAAATACCACTTTTCATGCTCATCGTCCCAATGTACGCGCACTTGTTGTTGATTGAATAGCTTAATAGCTTTTTCTTTATCCATATTTAGACATTTACCGGTTGGCTAATGGTTTTTTCGGCTTGTGTTTTTTATTTATACGACTACAGCCAAAATCTACTTCAGATCATATTTAAGCAGTAAAAATACATAAAGAAAAGTATATGATCTTTTGATGGTTTGACTCATTATTGGTGCGAATCCTTTCGAAACATCTTGTTTTTTCTCTTGGTAGATATCTTTTTCTAAAGTTAACGCACTACCAAAATCAAATGCAATTCTTTTTCTTTTTTTATCTAAGATCGTTCCTAAAGATACGATGGCAGAATTAATAGGTCCGTAATAACTGATCTCATCAAAGTACACAAAACCCAGGTACCAACCTGCTGAAACATGAACCCTATTGGACATATTGAAAGTTGTTTTATAAAGAAGACCTGCATGAGTGTTTTTATAAGGAGGGAAGAGAAAATTAGGTGAGACAAAACCGCCACTAAAATCGAATTCGAACTTTCTAACAGCCACAACATAACCGACACCAATTCCCATCAAAGTGCTCATATGAATGTATAATCTTGAGCCCTTGTTTACCTTGTATATATAACCAAGATTTTTATCTGTTCGTTGTGGATATGCTTCTATACAAACTAAACTTAGAAGCAAAAAAATCAGAACAGCTTTTTTCATACAATCAACTAATAACTTTACCAAATAATCGTAGCCTGCTTACTCCACCATCTGGAAATATATCGAGTCTTACGTGTGAGATGCTTTGATGTTCCTTAATTTCTTTTTCAAAAACATGTTCGGTATCTGCCTTCAATTTGGATTGGGGTAAAAGTTCTTTCCACTCAATCTGATCTGAATCGATTTTCTGGCCATCATTTAAGCTACAATATAGCAATGAACACCTATCTGGATAATTGCCCTTAAAGTGCTTGGTGTCGACAATAATTTTATTGATGCTTCCCTTCTTGGCAAGTTTAATAATCACCCAATCAACATTATCAGGATTTCGGTTTCGTTTGGTTTCCCAACCATCACCCATGTCTTGTCCTGGCCCTGGCATGATCAGATTATCCATGTGGCTGAAGAACATATCATTACAAAGAACTGCTTTTCCTCCATTAAGTGCAGATGCGAGATCAATAACCTCATCCTTTTTGATCAGATCCCAGTTTTTATGAACTTCACCGTAAACTCTAAACCTTGCTATTCCGCCATCAGGATAAATGTTTAGTCTGATATGGCTAGAGATATTATCAGTATTGACCCCAAAAAAATGCTGACTTCCTGGTTCAAGTGAAGACTTAGTTAGCACCTCTTTCCATTCAATATCATCTATATTAGCTTCTGATTTTAAATTACATGCATCCACTGAGGTGTGCGGAGGATGATTACCCAAAAAATGATTGGTGTCAATTTCAAATCCCTTGATGATACCGGAAGCTCCTAGTTTAATGACGCACCAATCATGTCCTTGAGTCCTTTTCCTTCGGGATTCCCATCCATCCATCCATTTTCCACGATCGGTATATTTGTCTTCAATGAAAATACCGCGTCCCTGTTTGAGCAGGTTTTCCATAGGAGCAAAGAAGTCATCGCTACAGATCAGGGTTTTTCCTCCCAATTTTTCGGAAGCCAGATCAATCAAATTAGTAAATTCAGGCGCTTTTTGATCCATTTAATTTCTTAGCAAAATAATTCCTTCCTGTAAAGATACAAATTCTCCTTTATCGAATACTTTTTTTCCATTAACATAAGTTTGTTCTACAACACCATAAAGCTTCTCTCCCAGATATGGTGTCGGTTTATTCTTGTGTAAAATACTGTCGTTTTCTATAACAAATTTCTTGTCAGGATCCCATACTAAAAGATCTGCATCAAAATCAGGAGCTATTAGCCCTTTAGAGTTTTCATAACCAATGAATTTTGACACATTACGACTCATTAAACGTGAAATATCTTCAATTGAAAATCCTCTTTGTTTGGATGCAGTCCAAAATATAGGCAATGAAAATTGCAAACTGCTGATTCCACCCCAGGCATTTTTTAGATTTCCTTCATCAATTAGTTTAAGATCAGGAGTTGACGGAGAATGATCTGTTACAACAAAATCAATGACTCCATCCTTTATTGATTGCCAGAGTTTATCATTATTTTCCTTTTCCCTGATTGGCGGAGCACATTTATATAATGTATTGGCATCTGGAATATCTTCAGCATTAAAGTAAAGATAGTGAGGACAAGTTTCTACGGTTACCGGTAAACCCGAATTTCGCGCTTCATGTAATTGATTGATCGAGTTTGCAGAAGACAGATGAACAATATGAGTTGGGCATTCATACTCTTTGCTGAGGCTGATCATTAATTTGATGGCATTGTCTTCCCAGCTTTTAGGTCTGGAATGAAGATAGGCTTGATAATTAGAAGCTGAATTATCCAATTCCTCTATTCCTGGATGAGGTTGATCCAGTTCAGAATGAACTAATAAAGGAATTCCACTTTTTCCTATCATGGGCATTCCTTTTCTCAGGTCGGTTTCTGTTACGTTTGGAAATTCATCAATACCGGAGTGAGTTAGAAAAGCCTTT
>CAYOTF010000177.1:0-4931 GCA_964406805.1 uncultured Zetaproteobacteria bacterium
GCCTTTGCGGCGGCAGTTGCAGCGGCAACAGGTATACTTGGCGCAACTGGACTGGATCAGTTTAAGGCGGCGGTGGAAGCCTTTGGTGGTGATGCGGATGCACGTCCGGATGAGTCTGACTTATCTTCTGATCTGCCGATGGTGGATGGTCTGGATACGATTGCACCGGTCACGATGACCATTGATGATGCAGAAATCGATGCTCTTGATTTTGATCTGACGGGATTGAGTGGGCTGGTTAATGTTCCGGAAACGGATGCTGGAGCAGTTTCTACTCTTGAAAAACCCATTGCATCGACTGAGGCAACGATTGAGGCAAGGGCAGGTGAAACGGATCAAGTAAGTGCCGATATAGCAGATGAAGGGTTTGAAGATCTCGATTGGTTGAATGATCCGGCTTTGGATGATTCGAGCCATTCCGCGACTGAAGTTGAAACCGTTGCGATTGCTTCGGGTGCGATGACTTCGATGCTGGATGAGTCTGGTCTTTTAAGTACGGAAGGTGCAACACAACAGTTGGATTCGTTGTTGGGTGAGTTTGCTGGCGATGCAACCGTTGATACGCTTGCGCAGAGCAATACGAATAAAGAGCTCGATACGTTGTCACTTGATAACAGCGCAAATGAGAGCCCTGATACTTTGTTGCCGGATAACGGGGCAACTGAAAATCTCGATGGTTTATTGTCTGAATTTACCGAGCAAGATGATGTTGAAGATGCATTGTCTCATCTGGATGAATCTGTAGCCATCGATGACCCTAAAAATGAATTTGAAGCTGGTGCAACGCAGCATTTGGATAGTTTGCTAAATGAATTCGCGGATGAGGATGATCTGAACGTTGTCGGCACAATGGATGACCTGAACCCGGCCGTGATTGAACAGGCGCAGGCCACATCTGAAGTTGAATCGGCCGATAGCCTGATTACTGTGGGTGCTGATTACGGAGCGACTCAGGAGCTTGATAGTTTGTTGGCTGAGTTTTCGGATGATGACGATGATGCTTTGTCCTTTATCGAGCCTGCCGATGACACCGGCATAAAACAAAAAGAACGCATTGATATGGATTTGGATCATGGGGCAACTCAGGAACTTGATAGCTTGCTTGGTGAGTTTGTCGATGCCGATGATGCTGGCAATCAAAAAAATGTCGATCCTGGTGCAACTCAAGTGTTGGGTCGTTTGCTCAATGAATTTAGTGATGATGACGCGGATAAGGACGATAAAAAGAAAAGCTGATTTGCTTTTTTTTAAGGCGTGCATTCGGCGTGATCCATGGAGCATAACCTGTTACTTTGCAGTAAGACAACGCAGCAGATGATGCTGTGTCCGTGTTGATGAATCTATTTAAGGCGGGAGCAAGCAGCCCTTCTTCACGATTTCTGCTGGGTTTCGGTTTGTTGTTTTCAGCTATCATGACACAGTCGATGTTGTGGTGCGTGGCGGTGTTGATCGTCTCGATGTTTTTGCTGCGTGCCTTGGATGGTCATTGGCTGACTAGTATGCGTTTGTTGCGTTTGATGCGCTGGTTCTTGATTCCTATTTTAGTGTTGCATGCCTTGTTGTCTCCTGGTCAATTGCTCTTGCCGGAATGGTTTGTGCCGATTACTCGTGAAGGTCTTATGCAGGGTATTCGATTGAGTTTACATCTCAGTGCGGTTTTTTTTGTGGCGATGCTGATGTTTCGTTTATTGCGGCGGGCGGAGTGGTTGTCTGTTGTTTTTTTATTACCCGGCATGGGGAAACGCCTGATGGTTTATGTTTGTATGATGGGTTCAATGAAGATGAATATGACGCGATTGCTGGTTGATTTACGTTTGCAATTTCGTTTGCGGCGGGATGTAAAGCGCAGTGCTTTGCTGTTGATGTCGGCCTTTCAACAGGCGCTGGCAGATGCATCGGATCATGCGGCCATGTTATGGTTGCGCTGGCCTAACTATTTGCCGTTATCGAATGTGAACCAGCATCGCTCAGCCCATTACTCAGAGATGTCTGTGTTGCTGGCATTGTTGGGTTGCGCGGCATTTTTACAGGCATGGCTATGAACGCTTTGGAGTTGGGTGATCTGAATGTGAATGGTTTAAAGGTGAATAATTTAAGGCTGGATGATCAGCAAACACAACGCATTGCTATGGTGCTGGAATTTGATGGTCGGCCTTTTCATGGTTGGCAGCAGCAGAATAATGCATCGTCAGTACAGGCTAGCTTGCAGCATGCATTGCAGCGCATAGAAGGGCGGTTCATATCTGCAACGGCTGCTGGCCGTACCGATGCAGGTGTGCATGCTGAAGCGATGTTGGTGCATGCTGATGTGAGTCTAGAGCGCTGGCAACGCTCGCATTTGGCTTATGTGCATGGCTGCAATAGTTTTTTGCCCGATCAGATTCGGGTGGTGGGAGTGCGTGCGGTGAAGGCTGATTTTCATGCTCGCTTTGATTGTCGGGGCAGATCTTACCGTTATCAAATTTGGAATCGCAACACCGCTTCCGCCTTGCAGCGCTGGAAGCATTGGTGGATGCCGAAAGGTCTGGATATTGCCTTGATGCGAGAGGCAGGCATGTATTGCTTGGGCAAACAGGATTTTAGTGCTTTGCGGGCAGCCGGTTGTCAGGCATCGAGTGCAACGCGCTGTATCCGTACGCTATCGATTGAGCAGCATGGTTGTTGTATTTCGATTGATGTTGCAGCCGATGCTTTTCTTTATCATATGGTACGCAATCTGGTTGGTAATCTGGTTGATGTCGGACGAGGACAATCGGATCCGGATGCATTTTCCCGTTTGTTGGAGGGTAAAGATCGCAGCCGTGGTGCGGCTACGGCACCGGCACATGGTTTGTATTTTATGGATGCTTGTTATGATGCTTTTAACAGTCGGTCGTTGATTGGGCTGTTTGAGTGAAGCGCTGTGATGATCACACAGTAGTTTCATGAATAGCCGAGCTAGCCAGCGATGGCTGTTACAATAGCTTCTTTTAATTTTTCCATATTGATCGGTTTATTTAACAGTGTGACATTGTGACCGATGACTTGCTGCAATTGATGATCTTCGGCAAAGGCTGAAATCATTACGATGGGCAACTGCTCATCCAAGTGTCGAATGTGTTCAATAAGTTTTAAACCATCCATTTTAGGCATTTTGTAATCGGTGATAATGAGATTAAAATGGCCTTTTTGTTGTTGAAACAACTCCAGTGCAATCTGTCCATTTTCGGCTGTTTCAGATGTGATATTCATGCGTGCGAGCATGGCTTGGTGAATTTTTAAAATGTCAGGCACATCATCGACAATCAGTGCATGCTGATTGTGTTGTAATGGATTGTGTTGTTTTGCGTGCATGGCTGGGCTGTCGGATTTGTTTTTGCCAGCATCGTTATTGAGCTGTTCGATGGCTTTCTGTTTAGGGTCGGCAATATACGGTGGCAGGTGAATGCTGAAACTTGTTCCTTTAGCGCTGCTTGATTGAACATCAATGCAGCCATGATTGCGTTTGATAATGCGCTGAACCATGGTCAAACCCAGACCTGAACCGCCCTGGCTACTTTTGGATGTCCAAAAGGGTTTGAAAATTGTATCGAGGTTCTCTTCTGCAATGCCGCTACCATTATCATTGACGTGAATGCATAAGCAGGGGTGACCTGGTTTAGCCAGCTTGTGCTTGGCTTCGTTGCGAATTTGAATTTCGATATGGCCGTGGTCTACAATGGCTTGGGTGGAATTATTGATGAGGTTCAACAGTATTTGTTCGATTTCCGTCATGCTGATGGCGACATCGTGCAAGGGATCATCAATCGTACATATTAACTGGATATGTTGTGGTAACTGCAAGCGGGCAAGACCAATGATATGTTGCAATGGCTTTACCAATACATGGCCTTCGGTAAAGTGGGGCATAGGCTCGGTTTCTGTGTTTTTCCCCAAGCTTAACAAATGGGTAATGAGCTCTGCACCTCGGTCACCGGCGGCAATGATGGTTTGGAGTTGTTGTTTTTCCGATGCGCTGGAGCTGTTCATTTGCATTACTTCGGCATAGCCGATCATATTGGTCAATACATTACGAAAATCATGTACAATGCCGGCAACGAGTGTGGACATATAAGCATGCCGGTGCACCGATTCCATTTCCTCCTGCATGGTTTCTCGCTGGGTGATGTCGTAGATAAAACAGACACCGATAGTGTTGTTGCGCCAGCGCATGGAGATGGCCGTTATCATTAATTTGAGCAGATTACCTTCATTATCCTGCGCGCGAAGATACATGCTTTGGGCATTGTGTTGTTCGTTGGCGTTCGGCTTGAGGGTTGATTGGCAAAACCTGAGCAGTTCCTGACGGTCTTCGTTCAATGCGAGTTGATCGACAGAGGTTTCGATCAACTGATCATGGTCATAGTGAAACAAGTCACGCATGGCTGCGTTGCTATACATGATCGTGGCTTGCTGCTTGTGCGTCAGTTTAAAGGTGAAGACAGGTAACGGACCTTTATCCATCAGATGGAATGAGCTTTCTTCTGCTTCGGTTTGCATTTTGAGCGCATCTTCTGCTTTTTGTCCAACGAGTGAAATATACAACGGAATAATCAATAAAGCGCCAATTTGCCAGCCAAGTAGAGTATAGTCGATGGCAATGGAAGTATAAAGTTGGGCATAGGTGATCATCAATACTAGAGCTGTGAGAGTGCAAAATTGTGAATAACGCAGCATCGTATTGCCAAAACGAAAGCTGTTGCCGAAGATGACCACGAGCAGAAGAAAATACAGGCCGCTGGTTGGACCATCATCGATGAGCATGGCGAAACTGACGACAAAGGTGTCGAACAATGGAAAGAGCAGCAGGCGATAGGCTGATAATGGTTTGAGACGGATGGCCGGGATGGATAACAGAGTGATTAGAAAATATGCTGCGGATACCGCTAAGAATAGATTTTGATAATAGGCGA
>CAYOTF010000178.1:0-4906 GCA_964406805.1 uncultured Zetaproteobacteria bacterium
TATCCTGTGGTTGTACGAGCCCGGTCAGTATCGAATTGGTAGTTTTAACCCGGACTATTCATGAATCGGTGTGATGATCGCGCAGGACATTTGTTTGCAACGGATTTTTTCGATTGAATCCGTAGCCATGCTTACGGAAGATTGAGAAAAGATTCGTTGCGGACGAATGAACCAGCGAGGGCGCAGCAGTATTCATGAATAGTTCGGGCTAGCGACTGATTTTTTTCTTTCACGTCAGCAGAAATAGTTACTACAGCATGAATATCCGGCCACAGACATGCTACTATTGCTTGCATGGCTGTGGCCGGATGTTGTGGGTTTATTTTTTGTAGTTACCCAGGACACAGTGTTTGGTGAATGTGCCAGCTTGTTCGGCAGTCCATTCGCCTTTTGCTTTGTCTTGCATGTTATCGCACCACGCCTTGCTGCCGGGTTCCGGTGAACAGGCGGATAGTGCAAATGCGCTGAGCAATGCGAACATGGCGATGCCAATGCCATTTCGATAATTTTTTTTCATGTGTTCCTCCCGTGGTGTTGAACTCTGGTTTCTGCTTTTTGATTAGAACGCTTATTCTGATTAGAACAATAGCGTTTCGATTTCCAGTTCGCTTAAGGGGGCTGGCAATCTGGCTCCCAGTTGGGAAACCACCCGGGCTGCGGCATGTGAGCCTAAATGGCCGGCCTGTTTCCAGGTTAAACCATTGGTTACACCGTAGAGCACACCTGCGGCATACATGTCGCCTGCGCCGGTGCTGTCGATGGCTATCACTTCTACCCCTTCAATAGGAAACACCTCACCTTCATGCATGATGATCGAGCCGTTTTTACCGAGTGTCAGAGCTACATTTTCACAGTGTTTGTGGATCGCCTGGGCACAAGCGATGGGATCATCCAGACCGGTCAGGGATTTGGCTTCGGCTTCATTGCAAAAGAGCAAATCAACCGGGCCTTCGATCAGTTGCTGAAATTGATCGCGACAGATATCAATTAAAAACGGATCGGAAATGGTCAGGGCAACTTTTACGCCGTTCTTTTTGGCTAACTCAATGGCGCGCAGTGCAGCGGCCTTGGTGGCTTCGCCGGCAAACAAATAGCCTTCAATATAAACGTACTTGGCCTGGCTGATTTCTGCTTCGTTGATATCACCGGCTGCGAGCGAGGCTGATACGCCAAGGCTGGTAAGCATCGTGCGTTGGGCATCGGGGGTGATGAGTACCACGCATGTGCCGGTTTGGCCGTTGCGCGGGTTAATTTCGAGCCGTACACCCAGTTGTGTCATTTCATCGCTGTATTGTTTGCCGAAGTTGTCCGTTCCGGTTTTGCAGGTATAAGCAGTTTTGCCACCCATTTCGGCAATGCCGACAATGGTGTTTGCTGCTGAACCGCCGGAACAAAAATTAATATCGTGGCCGGACAAGGCATCGAGAATAGCCTGCTGGCGGGTATCATCGGTCAGGGTCATGATGCCTTTTTCTATGCCCATTGAATCGAGAAAAGCATCGTCACACGACACCTGCATATCCATGATTGCATTGCCTACACCAAAAACATCGTAATTCATTTGTTGCCTCACTTCAAAATAGATCTCACTTAATCAGATAAGCGCATGATGCCACTGTGTCATTTGAATGCTAGCGGTGATGCCTGTTGCAAGGTCGGATTAATAGTTTTTGATGTTAAACCGGTAATCGCGCAATATTTTTTTACCGGAACTTAAGCTGCCGGTTTTGACGACGATCTTTTGATCCACACGAATACGCAGCGCCAATGCATTGCCGCAGGTGATCCACAGTGATTCGCTAGCCCGCCGGATAGTGGCGTGCTGCCCCTTTTTTAATAGCAGCTCTTTGAGTAATCGCCCTTTGCCGGTGCCTGCTTGGTTGGGGGCAAAGAGTTGCAGCCAGACCGGGGCTGTTACGGCTTCAAAGCGGAAGCTGTGCATACGTGTTTTGGCGGGTTTTTTCTGAGCAGGTGTTGTGACCGGATCCGTTATCCTGACTGGGGCAGGCTTTGTGGTTCGGTTTTTTGTTGTCTGAGCAGGGCTGTTCTTGACTGCAAGGGGAGGGCTCGAGGGCGTGTTTTTCAGTGCTTTCTCTTGCTCTGGCTGTGTCGTTTGTGGTTCGCCTGGCTGCTTCATGTTGCTGCTTTTAGAACTTGTGGCTTGAGTTGTGGTTTGTTCCGTATGATCGATTGTGACAGGCGCAGGATTCTCATTGTTGTTGCTGACGATATTAAACACAACAAACAGCAGCACAAAAGCGCCACCGGTCAGCCACGCCCAGCGGCGTGATGGTGCAACCGGCGGATCAGGGAATGTTAATGGCCGGGTCAGGGTGTAATCGCTATTTTTCAGACGATTTATTTCATCCTTCAAGTCAAGGCCAAGGTAGTTGCTGTATTGACGCAAGAAGCCGATCACATAGATGTCGTCGGGCAATGCATCCCAATTACCGTTTTCGAGCGATTGCAAGTGGTTCATTGGTATTTTCAAGTGCCGAACGGCTTTGCTGATGGTTTCATTTTTAGCTTGCCGAGTTTGACTTAATTTACTGCCTATTTCCTGCAAGAGCAATTGGCGGCCAGATGGTGTTTGATCGAGTTCGGGTTGTTTTTCGGCGTGTTTTGCCGACGTATTCTCAGGCTGCTTCGTTGATTGGATTTCGGGCTTTAGGTCGCTCATGGCTGACTATGCTGCTTGCTTGGGTTAAATTGATCCAACCGATCCAGTGCCCACGCTTTATCCATGGGTGAAGATGTTTGCTCGGAAAACTGTTGCAATACGATATGGGCTTGTGATGCATCATGTTGCTTGTTTAATACGGCCAATAAGCCTTCCACTGCGCTGCGGTTCTTTGCTTGCTGATCAATGATGCTGCGGTACAACAAACGCGCTTCACGCAATCGGCCTTGTTGATAAAAGGCTTGGGCAAGTCTGAGATCAGCTATGGTATTATTTGCATTGAATAGTTTGGCCTGTTGGAAAGCCTGGATGGCTTCCGGGAATTTCTTTTGACCCAGCAGGGCATTGCCCAGGTTGATAAAAGCAAGATCCTGATTGGCATAGCGGGGATCATCCAACGCTTTTCTGGCGGATTTTTCAGCTTCGTCAAAACGCTCCAAACGATTAAGCAGGTTGGCATAATTGTTGTGAATACTGGCGCTGCCACCGTAGTTCAGGGCTTTGCGATACAGACTCTCGGACTTTTTCAAGTCGCCGCGCAATAGCCAGGCATAGGCCAGTGCATCGAGCACATGCGGTTGATTGGGCACGATGGCATTCGATTCCATTAACTCATTAAAGGCTTTGGGTAGCATGCCCTGTTTTCTCAGAGCATCGACACCGAGCTGATAATGAATGTGAGCCAGTTTTTCCAGCTTGTTGTCATCGAGTGCTTGGCGTGGGCTACTGCTGGCGCATGCTGTGATGCCGATGCTCAGCACCAGTGTCGCGAGTATGCGGTGTAATGGCTGCCGGAGACAGATAGAAATCATAGATAGCGTTCGATCAGTGCGTGAATGGGGCGAATGGCCTCATCAGGCTGGTTTGTTAAATCCGCAAAAATACTGTGTTGCAAGGCTTGTTGGCAATCGCATACAGAGCTTTGTGGACTGTTTTGCTGAGTGAAAAAATATTGCAACATGCGTTGCGCATTGGCCACATTGCTGTGCATGACTTCGAGAATGGATGCGACCGACACATCTGCTTCGTCCTGATGCCAGCAGTCATAATCGGTGCACATAGCAATGGTGGCGTAACAAATCTCGGCTTCACGGGCTAATTTTGCTTCGGGTAAATTGGTCATGCCGATTACATCCATGCCCCATGAACGGTACAGCTCGGATTCAGCCCGGCTGGAAAATTGAGGGCCTTGCATGACTAGATATGTGCCGTGTTGATGGGTGGTGATGTCGGCTTGTAGGCAGGCGGTGGATAGCGCGGTTTTCAAACAATCACACACGGGATCGGCCATCGAGACATGGGCGACGATAGGGCCATCAAAGAAGCTGGATGCGCGACTGTGAGTGCGATCCATGAATTGATCGACCAGCACAAAATCACCCGGAGCAATGCCTTCTTTCAGGGAGCCAACGGCTGAGATCGAAATAATGCGATCGACGCCTGCGAGTTTCATAGCGTAGATATTGGCGCGGTAATTGATTTTGTGTGGGGGGATGCTGTGTGCGCGCCCGTGACGTGGTAAAAACACCACTTCATGACCATGGATGTTGGCCAACACCAGAGCATCGGACGGTTTGCCGAATGGTGTATCAATATCCAGTTTTTCAAGCAGTTGCACGCCTTCAATGTCGTACAGGCCACTGCCACCAATAATGCCAGTGCGTTGTGGGTGCTGTTTATTCATGGTTGCCCTGTCATTGTTATTTGTTATCCACCTTGGTGTTTGCTTTTAACTGCCCGCAGGCTGCCATAATATCATCGCCGCGCGACCGCCTTATGGTGGCTCGAATACCTTTAGAAATCAACTGTTGCGCAAACTTCTTCATGTTTTCCTTTGATGTGCCGCTGTAGGGGCTGCCGGGAAACGAATTGAATTGGATCAGGTTGATGCGTTCGCGTTCCGGATTCACAAACTGAACCAAGGCATGCAAATCCTCGGCTTGATCGTTGGCTTCGTTGAGCAATACATACTCCAGCGTGATGTGGCGCTGTTTGCCAACCGGGTAGGCGTTGAGGCAATCGCGCAAGGCTTGCAGATTATGTTTGCGATTGATGGGGACCAGTGTATCGCGTTTTGCATCAATGGCAGAATGCAACGATATGGCCAGATTGACCGGGTGTTCAGCTCCAAGGCGCTGGATTTGCGGTGTTAGGCCGGAGCTTGAGACGGTGATGCGTCGCCGCGATATATTCAGACCATGCTCAGACATCAGCAGGGCAATGCTT
>CAYOTF010000179.1:0-4765 GCA_964406805.1 uncultured Zetaproteobacteria bacterium
GCGGCATTTTTGTTTTCTCACCAAAAGCGTCTGCAGGTTGACCGAATACGTATTTGGGGACGAAATGATAGCCTCTGCGTACACTGATGCTTACTTTTTTGGCGCGATGTGCTGCATCCACGGCAATGTCGCAGCCACTATTCCCAGCACCGACAATCAACACATGTTTATCCTCAAAAATATCTGGAGATTTGTATTTACATGAATGCAGCAGCTCTCCAGTGAATTCACCTGGAAATTTCTGCATATTCGGATGGGAGAGCGTGCCGTTTGCTATCAAAACACCTTTATAAATATATTGCTCGCTATTAGTCAGCGTAACGAGCCAGTGTCCATTATGCGGTTCGAGCCATTTGATACCTATTCCAAAATTGTAATGGTTGTAGATATTGAAATGCCTTGCATAATCCTTAAAGTACTTATACATCTCGGAGTGATGAGGAAAATCGGCTACCTTCCTCTTCATAGGAAAGTCCTTGAACTCAGTCATGCGTTTGGAGGAGATTAGATGTGCTGATTCATAGATCGTGCTGCTTTTGTTGACAATGTTCCATAGCCCTCCTACGTCCTCACATAATTCGAAGCCATCAAATGGGATATCATTTTGGAGTAAATTCTTGGCACTAGCCAGACCAGCTGGGCCTCCCCCAATGATGCAATACTTATTTTCGGTATCCTGAAGGTGAAGCGCTTTTTGTGGTTTCACTTCCTGTTTTTTATTAGTATCAGCAGATAAGAGAGTGTTTCCCATTGGAATAAAGAATTATATACTGTTTGTTGATTTTTACTGCGTTGTATATACTATACGAGAAATCATGAGGTGTGGGTTACAACAAAACATCAAGAAAATCTGAAGGACTTGTACTTGTTTGTGCTTCAAAGCGGGAGCGCAACAAGGACAGGAATCCAGCCGACACTGCACTTGATTTTATTAAACTAGGAGAGGCGGAGGTCAATACCAGGGGCATAAAAAATGCCAACAAGGAGGTGCCCACAGAATGAAGAGCGGATACAATTTGCTGTTGATTTTTGGGATCTGACCAACAAAGAGGATTGGGCGGTATGTGAACAGATGCAGCAGGGAACTGCATCCAAACGATTTACACGCGGAACCTATTCGGGCCAGAAGGATATGTTATATGCTTTAGATCAGGAATTACTGCGTGTATTGGGACATAATGGGAGAGAGCTATTGGATAATTGAAACGAAAACCTTAAGAAAACCGTTAACTTTGTATAGAACGAATACGAGGTACAATGACCCTTCATAGAAATTTTATAGTGGATGACAGTGGCAAGAAGGTGGCTGTTATGCTTGACATTACAGGTATATCAATCAGATAAATAATACTGCGCACTATACACCCGGATCAGAAAATATAGGCGTAGCGGATACCTCCTATGAAAACTGTTAAAGGGTCGTCAGAGTAAGTTTCCCGCTGGATACGGTAAAACACATCAATCTTGTTGCGTTTGTTTAACGTATTATCAACACCTATTGTAAATCGCACTTTCTCCAGGGTATGTTGGGCCTGCTCAAGCAATTCGGTAAACGGCTCTACCGTAAAATACACCGCATAGGGCCTGTCGGGAGACCATGCCACCCTGAACCTGTTTCGCAGTACATCCTTGGGCAGATGTCCTGTCTCAGTGGTGTTGATATTGCTGTATTGCCGCTGAAGGCGCATCCGGTAGCCGAATGAAACGACCTTGACCCTCTTGTTGTAATTGAAATCTGCATAGACCCGGTTAGCCCAACCATAGGTATTTTCAAAATCATCGTTTCGAGAAACCCGGTAGTTAATGCTGATACGAAAATCAGGTGATAGATTGTATCTGTAACCAATGTCTCCAAACCAGCTATCGAGGTTACTTACATTCCGGTTCAGGCGAACCTCCTGCTTGAACATTATACTATGACCGGCGCTGAAATTCTTTCTGATGCCAATACCGCTCCACACCTCCGCATCTTTGCTTTGCCCTGAAGCTAAACAACCGGTAATAATAAAAGCGATGGTAAAAAAGCAACGTATCAATATTCGTAATGAGATTTTTCCTCGGTTTTTAGTTCCCCATTCAAGTTGTATATCTTTTTGGAAATCAGCATGCCTTTATTGTCATAATCATAGGTCTCTTTTCTGGTGAGGCTTTCATTCCCGTCATAAGTCAGCTCCTCGGTCATTTCCCCGAAACCGTTATAATTGTAAACTTTTCTTTCAATAAGACTGCTATCACCATCAAGTATTGTCTTTCCATACCTGTTTCCTAACGTGCTGTATGCGGTAATTTCCCTTTTTGAAATCGCACTGTCGCCATCATAGGTGATTTCTTCAAGAATATCGCTATTTTCGTTGTACGTAAAGGTTTTTCGGTAATTAAACTTCCCCTTTTTGTTGTAATCAACAACCTCTACGAGGTAGCCCCAGTGATCATATTTCTTAATCTTCTTAAGATAGCTCACCTCTTTACCGTCAACGACCTTAATAAGGCTGTCGGTAACCACTTTAATTCCGTTCTTCTTAATGTCCCTCCTGCTTTGCGCTTGTGTGCCTGCAACCAGCATTACAAAAGTGACTAATGCAGTAATACGTACTATGCTTTTGCTGTTCATTTAGTTATTTTATGACCGTTATAAGTCCCAGGTGAACTTCCTGGCCGGCTCCGGTAATACTTCCAAAAGTATATACAGGTACAGTGCAGTTGGTGTAGGTGGTCGAATTGTTCAGCGTATCGCATTTGGAATAGGCATAAATCGTGTAATTTCCGGGAATAAGGTCTTTAAATTCGAAGCTTCCATCTGTATGCGTTCGCATATCGGTATAATAGATACTATCATTGTTGTAAATAAGATAAACCCGCTCATCTGCGAGATAATATTCATTCAGTTCTCCGAGATTGTTATAATCCTTGGCATAAACACTTCCGCTTATTGTACCTGATCCATCATCTACATCCAAATAGTTCACCAATTCAATGTCCTTTGCCTCCACATCTGTTTTCTTATCCCCTATATAAACAGGAATCTCCACCCTCTTGTCACCCGAATAGCAGGTGTTGCAATCTTCATAAGCATACAAGGTATAACTGCCTACCATCAGAAATCTGAAGGCATATTCACCCTCTGCATCTGTCTCAATCTCATCACTGTAGTAATCGTCATCGCCATATTCAATAAATACATCTTCTTTGAGAGCTGTTTCCCTGCTTATCAAAACGCCGTTGTAGTCGTAGTAATTATAATATACAGTACCGGATATTGATGAAGTTCCACCGGGGCCCTCTGCTTTTTTGCATGAGGTAAACAGCAGAAAAAATAGCGGCATATAACAAAGGAAAATCCTTTTCATAACAGTGTTTTTATTTTGAAATTTAGAGAGGGATAAAATTACCTTTTTTTTTAATTTTGTTATGAATCCACTTAATGGCCATTAGTGTTTTTCCTTGGTCAGCCACAACTCGCTATCATGAAACTCTTATCAAGAGTATATACGGTCTTGGTTTTCTGTTTCACTTCCTCCCTGCTCTTTGCTCAAACGTGGAGCAAAGTTGGAAATGGGCTGGGTGACAGTGTACATGGAATGACTGTTTATGATGGGAGATTGGTACTGGGTGGAAGTTTTGGCGTTAATCTTTCAGGTTGTATAATAGAATTCGACAGCACCAATTTTGTAAATACGGTAGATGATAATATTGGAATTGTAGTTCGTGATGTACATGTCTGGAATAACAATCTTATTGCTGTTGGTGATTTCTGGAATGCTCCTCCTCCTCCATCTCCCTCCCCTCAACCATGTACCGGTTGCAACGGTGCCGCCCGATGGGACGGCGCCAGCTGGCAGCCACTAGGCACCGGCATGGACAATGATGTACTGTGTATTGGTGAATATGAAGGAGACTTGGTTATAGGTGGTGATTTTGAGTCTGTGGATGGGAACAGTGCTATTCAGCGTATCGGCAGATGGAACGGTTCCTCCTGGAATTATTTTGATCCCTACAACCCCCCGGATACGGTTTTTAGAAATGATATTCGAGCAATTGCGGTTTACGATAATGAACTCTTTGTTGGCGGCGATTTTAATAATGCCAGTGGCAGTGGATCTGCAGATGGGCTTGCCAAATGGAAAGTGGATAGCCTTAAATGGAAGGGGATTGTAAAACCGGGAGGCATAGACAGTACGGTAAGGGCATTGTTTGTAGATGATGGGAAGCTCTACATTGGCGGGCATTTTCGTCAAATACTTGGTGATAGCTCAATGTCTGGAATTGTTTGCTGGGATGGCGATAATCTCACTTCGCTTGGAACAGGTATAAATGACGGGTACGTGAGAGCCATAGTCAAGTATCATGGCGAGTTGTACGTTGGTGGAGAGTTCACAATGGCCGGTGGAATTGCTGCTGAAAGTATAGCTCGCTGGGATGGAACTCAATGGAAAGCATGCGGTGGAGGTGTTGATTTGGGCACTGGCAATGGCAATGTGAAATCGCTGCAAGTGTATAAGGATGAATTGTATGTAGGAGGGGCGTTCACACGGTTTGATGGCAGCAATACCAATTCTCCACACATTGCGCGATGGCACACTCCTGTTCCGCCACCTCCAACCATGAGTCTGTCACTCGGCTCGTCATCTGATATTTCCTGTGCAGATCTATGTGATGGCGCAGCCAAAGTGCTGGCGGCAGGGACTGGAGGATACGCTTACCTGTGGAACGACCCGGCTGCTCAAACTGTTTTTTTTTAATATTGGGTTTGTAAAGTTATCTACAC